>NZ_CAQLEL010000064.1:0-2931 GCF_948826705.1 uncultured Ligilactobacillus sp. | reverse complement strand
TGATACTAGAACTGGTTAGTTCATTTAGTATAGATAATTTTTGCTCTGCACTATATTTTGATTTCCTAGACATATAAAATACCCTCCAAGTATTAAGATGAATTTTCTATTTCATCTGTATACTTAGAGGGCATTATAACCCGAACGTTGGAATTTGAAGATGTCTTTATTTGTCTTTGAAAATGTTAGTTTTTAAGGCTTCACAGTCTCTTTTCAGTTGATCAATTGATATTTTTTGAAAAATTTGCGTGCACTGACGACACAATGATCGGACACATCTAAAAAATCTCCGCTATCAGCCATAACATACATCGTATAACCGCAAAAACAACCACCAAGCGTGCCTACCATTCCAAGTTTTAGATTAGCTACAGTTGAAGGGCTCAAAGCTGGCATCACGATCAGCAAGCGTTTGTCGACCCATCTTAAGTAGCCTTTAGCAAAGGCTTCTTTGACCCATAGCGGTAGATCTTGATCATATGGATCCACTTGCCACACCTCAACTATCTTGCCATGCAATTTAGCCTTCATCTTACTCACCTTCCTAAAAATTACATGAATTAGGTGTTTTTCCTTGACCATAGAGACTACGCGCTGAAGTTTCCCCCACCATTTAGTTGTTTGGCTGTGGGGATCCACCACCTACGCTCGTTCTGGTTTAAAACATTCTGACTTCAGCTACCTTAACAATAGCAAATTTTTCTCAGAATATGTGTTTTTTTCCTATTTGGGCATTTATTTAGCAAAACTGGAGTTGCTTGTTATATGTGTTTCCATGATCGGAAACGGAAGTCAACCGAAAGTAGTAAGCGAAGCGAGATACCGTGGGGCAAGCCTTGCTTTAACTGCATAAAAACGGCACTGAATCGCAAGGGATTGCATGTGATGACTTTCCAATTGATCTTTTGAGCAAGTTTTATCCCTCTTTCTCCATTCATCAGTTTCCAAGATATAAATGCCATACAGACATTGTTCTTTTATGATATGCTTTAATAATGCATACGGATCAAAAATCTCGCCTAACTGTAGCTTTGCATGGATCTGATCGTCTTGGAGCATGATCGCAAGTTTGACTAAGTTCCCCATATCCGCTTCAAACTTTGGATCTGCACATACAAAAACTTGATATTTCATAGACATTTCCCTTATTTACTCAATTCATGCGTTAACTAAATTAAAGTCTATTGTGCTATAATTATTTTGTGCAGTAGATGGCATTGTAAACAAAGCCACTAATGCATATATTTCGCCTGTTTTGTGGCGCCCTTTTGCCCCCCTAATCTCCTTGATTTTTTCTCTGAAATAGTTGTATAGTTTTTCTTCATAATATTTCTCCTTGGAGGTGAATTCCTATGTTTTATCTTGTGGTAGGATATGTTTCTTTATTTTTTCAAGGTCTTATTATCACGTTATTATTTAACCAATTAAATGTTATCTCTTTGCAACGAAAATTTATCATGCTTCTAAGTATATCCATGTGTTTTACTTACGGTTGGTGGGGATGCTTGATATATACCATAATATTTAGCATGATCATTACTCACCTTTCGCAAAAAAAGATCCCAATTCTATTAAGCATGTTCTACGTTTCGTATCTACTAGTCTCGACTGTTATTATCTATCAATTATTGGACAATGTTTTAGCTCTGATAGATGGAAATTACACCGTAATGATCATGTTTGAACTGATCATCTTACCTTGGATCGTCTTTTACCTTCAAACATCTCTGCTATACTACTTCAAAAGTCACTTGGTCTACTTTGCGAATCATATTTTAGCTAAATATCGCTTTCAAGCAGCTATTTTGGACGTGACTTTGTTAAGCTATATCTATCTTCGCTTCTCTGACTTACCTAATATGTTACTTATCTCCGGTAGCATTTTGGTAGTTATCGCAGCCTATATCTACTGCATCACACTATACTCACAAAAACAGGCAATAAAACTCGCTCAAGCAGAACAGCTACAAAATTTGATCGAATATACCACCCAGATCGAAGAGTTATATGATAAACTACGCCGTTTCAAACATGACTACAAAAATATTTTGCTTTCCCTAGAATATTGCCTGGATAATAATGATCTTGCTGGGGCTAAGAAAGTTTATCACCAAGCGATCGCACCTACCAGATCGATCATTTCCCCAGAACTGCAGCTCATCAGTCAATTACAAAATATCAGTGACCCAGCACTTAAAGGGATCTTATCCAATAAATTGGCTTTAGCTCTCACAAAAAAACTCCGTGTCACTTGTGAAATAGCCCAAAAGATCAAACTTGATCCACGTGTTACACAATTAGATATGGTTCGACTCTTATCGATCTTTATGGATAATGCGATCGAGGCCGCCTGCCAAGTCAATAAGGGCTGTTTGGACTTTGCCTTTTTTGAACATGATAATGAACAATTCATCGTTATCCGCAACAGTACCAAATATGAAAAAATAGAGCTTCAACTTCTAGATAAAGTTGGTTATACTACTAAAAATAGCCAAGGTCATGGTTATGGGTTAGCCAATGTTTCGGCTATCTTGCGTGACTATCCCTTTATCAGCTTAAACACCAGTTCCAGCCATTATATATTTCAACAAGAATTGATCATTACAGGAGGAAATAACTGTTAATCAAAATATATTAAAATGTAATCAAACGCGATATAATATCTATAAAAAAGATGAAATGTGAGGTAGATATTATGGCGATATTAAAACCAAAAGAAATGGCTGAAAGATTGGGCGTTACCGTTCTGACCCTACAACGCTGGGATAATAATGGGACTTTAAAAGCTTATCGTACTCCAACTAATCGAAGATATTATACAGAAGAACAATACTTAAAATATATCGTTCGATCAACCAATAATGATCGTAAGAATGTTGCTTATGCTAGAGTCTCAACATATGGGCAGAAAGATGATTTAAAAAATCAAAT
>NZ_CAQLEL010000063.1:0-8222 GCF_948826705.1 uncultured Ligilactobacillus sp. | reverse complement strand
GAATGAATGATCAAAAAAAGCAGTGAGATCAAAATAAGTGAGATAGTCACCATGATGATCTTAGTGATAATGTTATCCCAATTGATATTTTTTATGTAACTGTCTAAGATGCCCGTTTGTTTGACTACTTGCTTTGAAACGTCAGATGAGAGCGTCTTATCCGTTGTTGCTAATAGGTACAAATAAGATCCGTCCTTTATGTTCAGAATTTATGTACTAATGATAGCAAATTTTTTTGAAAAGTGCGAAAGAAGTTTTTGGTTTCAAACGATATTTTTTGCGTAATAATTGCAGTTTTTGTGATTGAATGATATTCTAAAGACAATGAAGACTTAATGGAGGGTATAAAATGACAATAACGTTTGGACAGATTGCTGGGTTAATTGCAGCGTTAGCATTTTTGATCTTAGTTGTTTTCATTTGTACAGTGCTAAAGCATTTAGTGACGACTGTTAAAGAGATGAATAACAGCATTCAGATCTTGACCAAAGACGCTAACAGTATTGCTGGCAATGTGGATGAGCTTTTGGTAAAGACTAATATTTTGATGGAAGATGTCAACCACAAAGTAAGCGAATTAGATCCCTTGTTTAAAACCGCAGCTGAACTAAGTGAAAGTGTATCTGATTTGAACGTAGCAAGTCGTTCAATGGCTGATAAAGTAGTACGTTCAACTGAAAGTGCGGCTAAAACAAGTGCTGCATTGCGTGTTGGTAAAATGGCGCTGGGGTTTTACCAACGACACAAACAAAAACAAAGTAAGTAAACTTTAAGGAGTGGAGTATTATGAGTAAGAAATTGTTAGTTAGTCTTGGAATGCTTGCAGCTGGTGCAGGTGCAGCTTTGGTCGCTTCAAAGAAGTTGACCGCTGACCAAAAAGATAAATTAGCGATGAAAGTCGATGAGACCGTCTTGAATGGACGTGAAAAAGCATTGAAATACAATCAATACTTGCAACAATTCTTGGAAGAAAATGGCGTAGATGACTTAAAAGAAAAAGTTGTCAGCCGAGCTGATGAATTCAAGAATGAACAAGCTGTTCAAGATGCTTTGGCTTCATTGAAACAAGCAACTTCTGATTTAAAGGAACGGTTGGAAAACACCAAGGATAAGTTTGATGATCTAGCCGAAGATGAATCTTCTGAAGATTGGAATGACGATATCGTGATCGATGGTCGTTCGGCTTTTGGTGAAGCTAAGGATAAGAAAGATCAACCTTACGAAAAACCAACTGAAACATTTTATCCACACAATGATTAGAGTACAAAAATAGCGCTCTCATTATCGGAGCGCTATTTTTGTACTCTAATTCTCTAATCTAGAGGGATGATTTGAAGTTCTTTGGTCGTATGTGTGAATGGTTCATTACCATCTTTAGTCAAGTAGACACAGTCTTCGATCCGGACTCCAGCAACTCCAGGAACATAGATCCCAGGTTCGATCGAGAAGCACATGCCAGGTTCAAGGACTAATTCATTTCCTTCCATGATAGATGGAAATTCATGGTCACTTTGACCAATACCATGTCCTAGGCGGTGGATGAAGTATTCACCATAACCGGCTTTTGTGATGATATCACGTGCGATCTTATCTAATTCAAAAGCACGCATCCCAGGTTTAGCGGCAGCTTGAGCGGCTAATTGTGCTTCTAAGCAGACTTGGTAGATATCTTTTGCTTTATCGCTGACTTTACCAAAAGCAACTGTTCGTGAAGCATCAGACATATAGCCCTTGTAATCAACACCTAGATCAAACAAGCAAAGTTCGTTTGGCTTGATAAGATCAGCTTTTGGAGCCCCATGAGGGTCAGCAGCATTGGCACCACTTTGAACGATCGTATCAAAACTCATATGCATGATACCATTTTGCTTCATCGTATATTCGATCTCGGCTACAACGTCTTGTTCAGTCCGCTTGGTCGAAAGAGCCTTAAATCCAGCTTCAAAGGCAACATCAGCCCATTTCCCCGCGGTCTTTAATAGTTCGATCTCGTCTGGTGTCTTAAAAAGCTTTTCATGTTCGATCACAGGAGAGAGATCACCGGAGAATTCGGCTTGTGGGAAATATTTTCGGAGAGCTTCAAAACGAACCACAGTCAAGTTATCTTTTTCCAAAGCCCAATGCTTAGGTGATGCTAATTCTGTGATATGTTCTTTGATCAAAGCATAAGGATCTTCATGATCTAAGTAGCCATAGACAGGGTATTTCCAGCCGGCTTTTTTGATCGCTTCGACCTCAAGTGCAGGTGCGAATAGGAAAGGATCTTTATCTGGAAAGATAAAGAGTGCTAGTGTCCGTTCAAACGGATCGCTACCAAAGCCGGTAAAATATTGGATGTTTTTCCAATCACTGATATAAGCAATATCTAAGTTGTTGTCAGCTAACCATGTTTGGACAGTATTAAGATGTGACATAAAAGCACTTCCTTTAATTGTTTTTAAAGCGACTACATTATAACACACTTTTGTAGTAAGTGATGGTTAGATATCTTTGAAAATGAAAATATATGAAAAGAAGCTTACAAATTCTTGAAACGCTTGCAATCGGTTAAAAACTTTGATAAATTAAATAGGGTCGCAATGAAAACGATTTTGAAAATAAAATTAGTGAGAGGATAAAACCATGGAAAAACAAACAATTACAATCTACGATGTTGCACGTGAAGCTGCCGTTTCAATGGCTACTGTCTCACGGGTCGTTAATGGTAACCCAAATGTTAAGCCCGCAACACGTAAAAAAGTGCTTGAAGTTATCGATCGTTTGGATTATCGTCCAAATGCGGTCGCTCGTGGCTTGGCAAGTAAAAAGACTACCACAGTCGGGGTCATCATCCCTGATGTGACAAACGTCTATTTTTCTTCTTTAGCTCGTGGGATCGACGATGTAGCTTCAATGTACAAATATAACATTATTTTAGCTAACTCAGATGGCAATCCTCAAAAGGAAGCACAAGTTTTAAATACTTTATTGGCCAAACAAGTTGATGGGATCATCTTTATGGGCAATAATTTGACAGACGAGTTACGTGCACAATTTGCACGTTCTAAGACACCGATCGTTTTAGCAGGTTCAGTTGATGCTAAAAATGAAGTTGAAAGTGTCCATGTTGACTATGTGGCTGCGGTCGAAGAAGCTGTAGCTGATCTGATCAATCATGGTAACAAGCGAGTTGCTTTCATTACAGGGCCGATGAGTGATCCGATCAACGGTGAATACCGTTTGAAGGGTTACAAGAACGTTTTAGCTAAGCATGGCA
Source organism: uncultured Ligilactobacillus sp. (assembly GCF_948826705.1). NCBI lineage: Bacteria > Bacillati > Bacillota > Bacilli > Lactobacillales > Lactobacillaceae > Ligilactobacillus > uncultured Ligilactobacillus sp. The sequence continues at coordinate 4,966 of NZ_CAQLEL010000063.1, read as the reverse complement.
TCGAATATGATCCAGAGCTTGTATTTGAAACAGACTATAGCTATCGTGCAGGTGAAGTTTTATGGCCTGCCTTGGCATCTGCTAAGGCAACAGCAGCTTTTGTCGGGGATGACGAATTAGCTTGTGGTGTTTTGAATGGGGCTAAAGATGCAGGGGTCAAAGTACCAACTGAGTTTGAGATCATTACCAGCAACAATTCCAAGTTGACTGAGATCGTTCGACCACAGCTTTCCTCGATCACCCAACCATTGTATGATATCGGTGCCGTTTCAATGCGCTTCTTGACTAAGATGATGAATAAAGAAGATATGTCTTCAGATGAAAAGACGATCGAATTACCATACGGCTACATCAAGCGCGCTTCAACTAAATAAAACACCTAACGAGCAGGGAGATCCCTTGCTCGTTTTTGGTCATAAGGAGAAAAATGAAAGCAAACAAAGTATTTAATTGGCAAAATTTATGTTTATTTGGAGCAGGGACCATTGTACTTATCTTGTTTATCAGTTCATCAATGCCCTACACTAAACAAACATCAGTCCCATTTTTAGAGCAGCATCTAGCACAAAAGCCATTAGAAAACTGGTTGAGCCAAATTTCATTCAGATATGCTGGTAAAGAGATCAGTATTGCAAATATTGGCTATTATAAATTTGTGGAATTTTTTATCCGCAAAGGGGCTCATTTTGGGACGTATTTTTTATTAGGGGGACTCACCTCTTTAGGACTTGCACACTATTGGCCTAAGTTAGGATACGTAGCGATCGTTAGTTGGACGTTAGCGACGCTTTATGCGGGAGCTGATGAGCTCCATCAAATGTTTACTGGTGATCGGACACCACTGATCCAAGATGTGATCTTAGATTCATGCGGAGCATTATTAGGGGTCATGTTTGCAGTGTTACTTCTATATAGATCGCAAAAACGGCGAAATAGTTGGGAATCTTGCAACGAATAATATTTTTTGTTAAAATATACACGGCTTATTGCTAAATTTTACTTTTTCGGAAAGAGGTATTAGAAATGTCAGGACATTCAAAATGGCATAACATCCAAGGGCGTAAAAATGCTCAAGATGCAAAACGTGGAAAAATTTTCCAAAAAATCTCGCGAGATCTATACATGGCTGCAAAGAGTGGCGGTCCTGACCCAGACGCCAACCCACAATTGCGCCTTGTAATGGAAAAAGCACGTGCTGCTAACATGCCAAAAGATAACATCAAACGTGCCCTTGATAAAGCTACTGGTGCAAATGGTGCTAACTACGAAGAGATCACTTATGAAGGCTATGGCCCAGCTGGGGTGGCTATCTTAGTTCACGCTTTGACAGATAACCGTAACCGGACTGCTTCAGCTGTGCGGACTGACTTCAATCGTAATGGCGGTAACTTAGGTGAAACAGGTTCTGTTAGTTTCATGTTTGATCGTAAAGGTTACATTGCGATCGTGCGTGAAGACCTAGACGTTGATGAAGATCAAATGTTTGAAGATGTGATCGAAGCAGGTGCTGAAGATCTTCAAACATCTGATGAAGTTTTTGAGATCTATACAGAACCAAAGATCTTCGAAGATGTACGTGATGCTTTACAGGCTAAGTATGACTTAGATTCAGCTGAGATCACGATGGTACCACAAAATACTGTTCCAGTTCCAGAAGACAAGGTCGAACAATTACAACGTTTGATCGATCGCCTTGAAGATGAAGATGATGTGTCTGAAGTATTTACTTCAGCTGAATTTCCAGATGAAGACTAATTAAACAGTGGGTTGCAGTTTTTGCAACCCTTTTATTTTACATAAAAATCCAGGAATGCCAAGTATTTTAGTGCTATTTATGCTATAATATGGACTGTGACTTAAAGATTTGAATTTTCAAATTACGTTAAAAGATATGCTAGTAATAAAACTTATGGAGGAAACTATGGTCAATAGAGTAACAGTTTTAGGCAGCTTGAATGTCGATAATATCATGCAAGTCAAGCGTCTGCCGTTGCCCGGTGAAACAATGACGATGTCAGCTAAAAAAATTGCAGGAGGAGGCAAGGGTGCTAACCAAGCGATCGCTGCTGCTCGCTCTGGTGCCCAAACTGCCTTTATCGGTAAAGTAGGATCTGACGAACAGGGACGTCTGATGAAAGGTTACCTCGAAGATGCAAAGATCGATGCAACTAGTGTGACGTTAGCAACTGAAGAAACTGGCCAAGCATTTATTTTATTACAAGAAAACGGTGAAAATAGTATTCTCGTCTTAGGCGGTGCTAATCAAGCGATAACTGATAATGATATTGAAGCTGCCAAGGAAAAGATCACGACAGCAGATTTTTTGATCACTCAGTTTGAAACACCGATCGAAGCTTCGATCACGGCTTTTAAATATGCTAAGGAAAATGATGTCGTAACGATCTTGAACCCTGCTCCAGCCAAACGAGTACCGGAAGCTTTGCTTAAAAATGTTGATCTGATCGTATTAAATGAGACTGAAACAGAATTGTTGACTGAGATCAAGATCGATGCAGAAGAATCTTGGCATAAAGCTGCAGCTAAGTTAGCCAAAATGGGTGTGAAAAATACGATCATTACTTTAGGAAGTAAGGGTGCTTACTATAAAACAACCACAGCTGAAGGTTTTATCAAGGCTTTTAAAGTCGCTACTTTGGATACGACGGCAGCAGGAGATACTTTCTTAGGTGCGCTTAGTTCACAATTGAACAAAGATCTCTCTAACATCGAAGAAGCGATCGTTTTTGCTAGCATGGCTTCAGCCTTGGCTGTACAAAAATTGGGGGCGATCCCATCGATCCCACAATTGGATGAAGTCAATAACGCTTTAGGTGAAGCGAATTTTTAATAATAACGACATTTGATGACTGTTTTGGCAGTCATCTTTTTTTATCCCAAAATTCAAAAAATATTTTTCCCTGTTTTGCGTATTTATAAAGTGAAGGAGGGATAAAGGATGGAACTAGCAACGAAACTATTGACGGATGCGGTAGCTGTATCGGCCTTAGATATTTTACTTTTGCCGACAAAAACATGTTATCAAGTTAAGTATTTTATCCGTGATCGTTATCTTGTTCAAAGTGAATTGACCTTTGAACAAGCTCAAAAGCTACTGGCCTTTTTTAAGTTTAAAGCGGATATGATGTTAAGCGAGCGTCGGAGGCCACAGTTAGGTGCGTGGCAACAAAAGATCAAAGATCAGCAGCTGTACCTGCGTTTTTCGACAGTTGGTGATTTTTTAGGTCGTGAATCAATGGTCATTCGCTTGATATACCCACTAAAAAGCGTCAAATATCACTATTTAGTACCAGAGCAATGGACGATTTTAGAACAAGCATGTCAAAAACGGGGACTAGTTATTTTTGCTGGCCCGATGGGGTCGGGTAAGACTACGGCAATGTATCAACTGGCTAAAAATCAAAAGCAACAACAGGTAATGTGTATTGAAGATCCGATCGAGATCAGAGAGGATAGTTTTTTGCAAGTCCAAGTAAATCCAAAAGCTCAAATGGATTATTCGACCTTGCTCAAAGCTGCTTTAAGACACCATCCAGATATCTTTATCGTAGGTGAGATCCGTGATCAGCAAACTGCCCGGGCTGTGCTGACAGCTGCTTTAAGTGGGCATCTAGTTTTGAGTACACTACATGCGACTAGTGCTTATGGTGTCATCAAGCGCTTAGCCGATCTAGGGATCACACGCTCAGAATTGGAAAGTGTTTTGCAACTGGTCTCATATCAACGTTTGTTGCCACTAAAGTCAAGGGGCCAAGCGGTCTTATTTGATATCATCCAACAAGCCGAGCTCTTTAGTGCGAATGTGAAGCAAGAAAATAGTGGGATGTCAGCAGATTGGGGGCGCTATCTTGAACAAAATGCAACTAAGGGAAAGATTGCTATTGCGACAGCGAAAAAATTTGCACATGGCTAAGTGGACTTTGCGACAACAAGCAAATTTTTTTGATCTATTAGCTGATCTTTTAATGGCAGGTTTTTCGCTCAAACAAGCCTTGCAGAGTTTAAAGGTGTTTTTACCCAAAAATGGACTAGAAATGGTGATCACAGAGCTAGAAACAGGTCAAAGCTTCAGTCAGGCATTAAGATCTAAGGTGACAACTAATATTTACTGTCAACTTGTGATCGCTGAAAAACATGGCAGTGTAGATCAAAGTGTTTTTCAGTTAGGAAAGTATCTAAAAAAACGTGTGCAACAACGTGAGAAGTTACAGTCATTATTGTTATATCCAGCGATCATTTTAGGATTATTATTATTTTTGATGATCGCTTTGAAGATATGGTTGGCCCCTGAGATCGCACAATTTTCAGTCTCAACGACTGGTAAAGATCCATTTTCCTATCTGATCTTTGTTAAATTTGGTGGCCTAGTCTTATTGGGCTTATTAAGCTTAGGGATGATCCACTTTTTTTACTGGTGGAAAAAGCAGTCGATCTTAGGTCGGCACAGTTGGTATAGTGGCTTACCGATCGTTGGTAGCCTATATCGTCAATATAATTGTTATTATTTGACATTTAACTTGGGGCTACTGATCGAAAGCGGATTGGAATTTCAACAAATTTGTGGATTATTAGAACACTTTGAAGAAAAAAGTTTACTTTATCACTTGGGGCATGCTTTTTCAGAACGGTTAGCCCGTGGAGAAAAATTGACACAGATCATGGGGCATTATCCTTTTATTCCACCTGAATTAGCGCTTTTTTTTCAAAAAGGTCGTTCGAAAGAAGAGATCGGTAAAGATCTGTTGGCTTATTCCAAACTAGCTTACCAAAAATTATTAGAAAAATCAGATCATTTGTTAGCTTGGGTCCAACCGTTATTGTTTATGGTGATCGCAATAGTGATCATTTGCACATACTTAGCGTTATTATTACCGCTATATTCAAGTTTAGGGGGACTGTATAAATGAAAAAAACTAAGATGAAAGCGTTTACATTAGTGGAAATGGCG
>NZ_CAQLEL010000062.1:0-27602 GCF_948826705.1 uncultured Ligilactobacillus sp. | reverse complement strand
TTTTCTCTAGGTTTAGCTCCTTGGATGGCAGGAATGATCTTTTGGCAATTATTGACAATGACGAAGATCTTTGGTCTGGATCAATTGCCACAAAAACAAGTAGATCTGCGACGAAATCTCTTTATTCTTGTGATCGCTTTGATCGAAGGGATAGGGACAGTATTATTGATGAAAGATCAATTTATTGATTTTTCTCAAGGACAACTCTTTGAATTGATGCTCCTATTAGTTGCGGGTTCCTTTTTCTTGATCTGGTTAGCTAACATCAATAGTGTTTGGGGATTAGGTGGTCCAAGTTTGTTGATCTTATATGGAATAGTTGGTTCATTGGGGAGTCAATTTGGAATGATCATTAGAAATATTTTGACGTATCCATTTTGGTGGGCACTTGGAACGAGCGTAGTACTGATAGTGGCTACTTTAGGGGTGATCGCCTTAGCATTTATCTTTGAGTTATCGGAGTATCGCTTAGAGATAAATCGTATCATGTTGAACCAACAACTGCTAAAAACTTCATATATCCCGTTGAAGTTAAATGCTGGGGGCAGCATGGCGTTTATGTTTGGCTTAACGATGTTGATGTTGCCACAAGCACTCTTTCAACTATTAGTCGAATATTTCCCTGGAAATAAGATCTTGCTGTGGCTGGTAAGTAACAGCAGTAGTACAGAATTTTTTGGAGTTACAGTCTACAATATCGTGTTGTTTAGTTTAACGATGTTGTTTGCGTATGCAATGCTAGATGTAACGGAAATGGCGGACAATTTACGAAAAAGTGGTGATTATTTCACCGGGATAGATCCGGGTCGACCGACAGCTAAATATTTGCGTTCAAAGCAGCGAACAACTGCCTTTATCGGAGCAGTTTTCACTGTTATAGTAGCTGGTCTACCGCTATATTTAGGGGTTATTTGGCCTAAATATGCGACTGTTGTTATGCTGCCGGGGATGAGTATCATGTTGGTCGGTTTGGCAGTGACAGTAATGTTTCAAGTGCGAGCGATCAATATCTTGCACAATTACGATGAACTGTTTTAGTGAAATGAGGTGAAAAACTGGTGTATTACTTTATTCCGGCGTGGTTTAAAAATGATGAACGTTCATTTTACAATGTGGCTGAACCATGGTACCGCGATAGTAAAAAAATCGAATTTGATGACTCGATCAATCAGATCAAGATGTTTGAAAATGCTGGAAGGGCTGTTGAATTGTTGATCCTCGGGTATATGCCAAATCTGCGCTCATTTTTACAGCGCCAAGAATTGGATGAGACCGCATATATTAGTATCTTTGATGAATTACAGGGGATCAGATTGCGGGGGACTCGGCGGATCATGATAAATGACTTGAAGTTTCCTGCCGATGCCGAGTTTGTCTATACTCCATTTCGGATCATGGTCTATCACAAAGAGCAGATCTATGCCAAAATCGATATTGGAGCTTTAGGGGAGCTGTTGACAGTGACACGCCCAACTAAACAGTATGTTTTTGATGATCGTGGCTTTCTATCAAGTATTTTTTATACGACTGCTGAAGGAACACCTTTGCGACAAGAATATTTAGATCTTGCGGGTGAAGTGCGCTTCGTAGAAGATCTACAAAGTGGAAAAGTTCAGATCGCACCAGCTTTCTTGAAAAATTTCAAGTATTCAGAATATGAAAATATTCAAGCGTTGGTGACTGAAAAATTCAGCCACTTCTTGCAACAAGTCACAAATGAGGATGCTTTTGTGTTGGCTGCGGGAGGTCAGCGGACTAAACTAGCATTAGAACTGATCAATGGTCCTAAGATCATCATGTCTTATTTCACCGGACGCAATAAAAAGTTAGCGCCACTTCAAGCAGAACCGGTCGCCAAAGCATATCTGGCTGTTGCAGATACCAAGGCGACAGCAGATTTGATCGCACCACTTTACCCAGCTGAAAAGATCAAAGTGGTCACTCCATTTGATACACGGTTGCGTTTAGGGCACAGTCAACGACTAGCTAAAGATTGGCTACTCTTTTTAGTGGATGAGATCGCTGCGCAAACGCTAGATCAAGCTTTGAGTCAGATCTTAGAGTTGATGCGTCAACAGCCTAAATTGGGACTAGAACTTGGAGTTTTCAGAAAAAATGGTGTTAATTTGCATAATTTGCGTGCCCAGATCTTAGCTAAAGCTCCAGATTTTAAAGTGAGTTTACCAGACGATAAAAAAGAAGCTGAAAATCAACTAGAAGAAAAAAAATATGCGGGTGAAGTTCATTTATTCTACCTAGATACGGAAAATGAGATCGTGCGCGCTTTGGATCGTGCGCGAGTTTTGATCGATCTAGGGACACCACCTGATCTTTATGCTCAGATCGCAGCGATCAGTGCGGGAGTACCGCAGATCGTTTTGGATGAAGAACAACTTGTTGAGCATGAAAAGAACGGATTAGTCTTACAAGGTGATATAAATAATTTAACTAAAGCGATCAAATATTATACGCAAGAATTAAAATACTGGAATGAGGCCATGATGTATGCTGTGGCGAAGATCTCAGAGCTAACAGGTGGCAACTTAGCTAGACGTTGGCAGACATGGTTGGAACAAAGTGAGTAGGTGATGAACAGATGAAAATTCTTCAAATTGGCCAAACAGATCTATGCTCAGAATTAAAACTAGATCCAAGCACCAAGTGGGAGTTTTGGGAAGTCGAACAGATCACAGAATTTTTGGGACCTTATAATTTACCAAAAAAACCAGCTCGTTTTAACTTTGCAGCTGTCATTTTCACAAGTACGGTCCCAGCAGAAAGTTTAAAAATGCTTCAGAAATTTTTACAAGCTTATCGAGTCGTTATTTTAGCCGGAGTACAGCTACCAGAACTAGTTGCGCGCTACAATGCTTGGCAAGTCACATATGCGCAATTGCCACATTTTGTAAAAGATATCGAACGTGATTTTTTCCTCAGTCAATATGGAGATAATGCAGCGATCGAAAGTGTAGAAGTTGCGCGTTCTTTTCAAGGAGATATCAAGTATCGTGGGCGACACCAGTTGGAATTGACGGGGGAGTTTGGGACCGAGTTCAAACCGATCGCAACCTTTAAACGTGGATTTTATATTTCGGAAAAAAACGGCATCGAACTATGGCCAGTTTTTGAAAAAAGTGCAGCTGTTGAACTTAAATTTATTGTGCGCTTAGCCTATGTTGGGGATATCGAGATCCAAAAGACATTGGAATTTTCTAAAGACCAGCTGGCTGAACCGTTGATCTTAGAGGGGCTAGATGGCAACGCTACGGCAACCGTCAGTATATGGGCTAAAGGGCAAGGTACTTTGGTGTTAGGGAATATCAACAATCGTCTGACACGGCATCAATATGGCACTTTGATCATGGGGGGCCAACGTTTTACCGATCACAAACGGCAAGAATTTTTCTATTACTTTGATCCGGGAAATTTAAAGCCTCCACTTACGGTCTATTTTGCTGGGTGGCAACCGCGAACAGGCTTTGAAGGATATTTTATGATGAAACGCATGGGGCATCCGTTCATTTTATTTGCTGATCCGCGATTAGAAGGTGGAAGTTTTTACCTAGGCTCATCGGAATATGAGGCCAAGATCAAATCTGTGATCGAAGAAAGTTTGGCTAAGCTTGGTTTTACCAATAAAGAATTGGTCTTGTCAGGGATCTCAATGGGAACGACAGGTGCGATCTATTACGGTTCTAAGATCGGGGCTCGGGCAGTGCTCGTGGGTAAACCCTTGATAAATTTGGGGACGATCGCGTTGAACAACACTTTGCATCGGGCAAATGAGTTTGATACGGCGCTTGACCTTTTGTTGATCCAACAAGGAAAAAATTCGGCCAAAGCGGCTACTGAACTTGATCAGCGAATGTTACAGGCTTTGAAAAATTCTCAATTAACGGCAGGCCAAGTTTTAGCGGCTTATATGCGAGAAGATGACTATGACGGCACGGCTTTTCATGATCTAGTAGAAAATCTGCAAGCTGATCAAGTAAAAGTCATCGGTCACGGTTATACCGGACGTCATAATGATGCTTCCAATAGTGTCATAGTATGGTTTTTGAAACAGTATGAATTACTTTTGCAAGAATTTGAAAGGAAGGGGCAAGATGAAACAGATCAGCGCTAATATCATCACTTGGGACCCACGCGAAGATGAAACATATTTGAATGGCTCGCAGATCAGCCTTTCAAAAGGAGAAGTCGCGTTTGAAAATGAATTGATGAGTCCGGGAAAACCGCTAGTTACTTGGTATTCACAACAAAATTATCAAACAAACCGCAATCTAGCTAAGTTGCCCCTTTTAACTCGGGGGCAGACCTATCAGCTAAAATTGGTGGCAACTGTTGAACCGCGCCAAACGCTTTATCTCAAAGTGAGCTTTTATAGTCGCTTTGGCGAGGTGATGCGGACAGTATTTATCAAAGACTCACAAGGTGAATTTGAGTATCCTAAAGATGCTTACGAGTACCGCTTAGAATTGATCAATGCGGGAGCCAAGAAAGTAAACTTCAAATATTTGATATTGGCCCAAGCTAAACTCGATCTGCAGTCAGGTTATTGTGTTCAAACTGGAAGCTCATTGGGATCAAAAATAGCGATCGTTTTTGCCGAACCAGATCTGCGGGCATTGATCACAACAAAACCTAAAGCTGATACGGTCATTTTTAGTGCTTATGGATCTCATGCATATTTTGAGCCAAGTATGGGCGAAAAGATCGCAGAACTTGCTGATAAAGCTGAACAGTTGGCTTTTATCGGCAATGGTCCACTTTCAAATGCTGCAGCAGCCTATTACAGCAATAAATATCATCAACAATTGTTGATAACTCCACAATTACCGACAGAAAAGCAATTAGATCAACTCCCTGTAAAACTTTCAGACTTACAAGCAGTTTTTGAAAAGGCGACAGTTTATCATCGGAATATGAAAATAGAGGATGATTTCGCAGAAAAACTTTATGAAAATAATGTGGCACAAGATGATTTGAGGGTCAGATAAATGGAATTAACAAAAATCGTTGATCGCAGAGATTATCATATTTTAAACCGAAATTTAAGGAAGGTAAATCGCTTAGCGCCACAAATGGCTGCTTTGACTGATGAACAGTTACAACATAAAACAGTTGAGTTCAAAGAACGTTTAGCAAAAAAAGAGACCTTGGATGAACTATTGCCCGAAGCATTTGCGACGATCAGAGAAGCCGCAAAACGGGTCTTAGGCATGTTTCCCTATGATGTCCAGGTCCTAGGTGGCATCATCATGCATGGGGGCAATATTGCTGAGATGAAGACAGGCGAAGGTAAGACGTTGACAGCTGTCATGCCACTATATCTGAATGCATTGTCAGGCAAAAGTACGATCTTAGTTACGCCTAATGAGTATCTAGCTCAACGGGATGCAAGTGAGATGGGACCGTTATATGAGTTTATGGGGCTAAGTTTAGGCTGTCGTGCGGGCGAAGAACAAGAGGAACTTAAACCACACGATAAGCGCTATATTTACCAACAAGATATTGTCTATACGACCAATGCTACGCTAGGTTTTGACTATTTGATCGACAATCTAGCAGAAACGGTGGATAAAAAGTTTATGCCTGAATTCAATTATGTGATCATTGATGAAGCCGATGCGATCTTACTTGATTCAGCGCAAACACCCTTGATCATTTCAGGAGCGCCCCGTGTGCAGTCAAATCTCTATGGCTTAGTGGACAATTTCATCTTGACGCTAGAGGAAGATCAAGCGTACAAATTGGATGAAAAAAGAGAATCTGTCTGGTTGACACCAACAGGGATCGCTGAAGCAGAGCAATATTTTTCGGTGCCTAAGTTATATGATGGGACCCATACCGAATTGGTCAAGCACATCAACTTAGCATTGCGGGCTCATTTGCTGTTTGAAAACGGTAAAGATTATGTTGTTCGTGACGGAGAAGTGGTCTTATTAGATGATAAAGATGGGCGGATCTTGGAGATGACAAAGCTTCAAGGGGGCCAACATCAAGCTTTAGAAGCAAAAGAACACGTTGAGATCACGCATAATATGCGAGCAATGGCGTCGATCACTTACCAAAATCTGTTCAAGCTTTTTCAAAAGACGGCGGGAATGTCAGGAACAGCTAAAACCGCTGAAGATGAGCTGATCGAAGTTTACCAGATGAAGGTTTTGCCAGTCCCGACCAACAACCCCGTGCAACGCATCGATGAACCAGATGAAGTCTATCTGACTTTACCAGAAAAATTGCGGGCTTCAATGGAAGTCGTGAAAAAGTTACATGCCAAAGGCCAGCCCCTTTTGATCGCTACGGGTTCAGTCGAGTTGTCTGAGATCTATTCAAAGTTATTGCTGACCGAAATGATCCCACATAGTGTGTTGAATGCTTATAATGATGCTAAAGAAGCTCAGATCATCAAAGAGGCTGGACAAAAGGGAAGTGTAACGGTCGCAACTTTGATGGCCGGACGTGGGACCGATATCAAGTTAGGACCAGGTGTCAAAGAACTCGGTGGTCTAGCAGTGATCGGAACTGAAAAGATGCCAAATGATCGGATGGAATTACAACTGCGTGGGCGAGCTGGACGGCAGGGAGATCCAGGTTACAGCAAGTTTTTTGTGTCGCTTGAAGATGAAGTCGTCCAAAAAAATAGTGCTAAACGGATCGAAAAATACTGGCGTAAGCATAAAGATCAGCCTAGCAATCGGCCTTTGCGCTCGAAATATCAAAAGATCGTTGCAAGCGCTCAAGTTGCCAGTGACAATAGTGCGCGTAAACAGCGACAATTGACGTTGGCTTTTGATGAAAGTGTCAAGACACAACGCGAGAAGGTCTATCAACAGCGCAATGAATTTATTTTTCAAGCAGATGATTTTGATTATGATGTTTTAGCTTTGATCGAAAACGATGTGGATGATTTTTTACAACAAAGTGAAACGACTAAGGATCAGATCGAGCGCTATATTTTTGATAATATCAGCTATGAGGCGCATTTTTTACCAGCAGAAGTCGATAACGTCCAGGTAAAAGAAATGATCTTACAATTAGCACAGACCGAGTTGGAGCGTAAAGCAGATGTTTTGAAAGATCCGGTCCAATTGCGCAATTTTTATCGGCTATGCTTGTTAAAAGCGATCGATACTAGCTGGATCGAAGAGGTCGACACATTGGAACAGTTAAAGAATTTGATCACAGCGCGGACTTCCGCACAACGTAATCCAGTTTATGAGTATCATTTTGAAGCTAAAAGGGCTTATCGAGCAATGCAGGCTAATTTACGGCGGTCAGCACTCCAGAATCTACTTTTGAGTACGATCACTGTTAAAAAAGACGGTAGTTTAGATATTTATTTTGCATAGTAGAAAGGTGAGAATACAATGACGGTCTATAGTTTTAACCAAGGTATCGGTTGGGCCAGTAGTGGTGTCGAATATGCCCAAGCATATCGCGCCAAAGTTTTTGCTAATTTAGGTGTAGATGCTAAATTTGTCTTTACTGACCTTATCTTGGGTGAAAATCTACAAACTTTAACTTCAAATATTGGTTTTAAAGATGAGCAGATCATCTGGTTGTATCAGTATTTTACGGACATTAAGATCGCTTCCTCCAGCTATACTCTGGAACAGTTGCAGTCTAGTCTCCGTTATACTGAGCGTGAAGGTGAATTTGAAACAGTCAATGAGCAGATAGTGCGTCTGCGCTTTCCTAAAGAAGACCAATATGCGACGGTCTATTTAAAAAAAGGCACTTCTAATATCGTAGATCGAGTGGAGCATGTTTCTAAAAATTATTTGATCCGCAAAGATTATTATACCTATACGCGATTGCTGACGGAGTATTATGCGCCGTTTGAAAATAAAGCGACGGTCTACTTGCGTCGCTTTTATAACGAAGATGGTTCGACAGCTTACGAACAAGTCATCGGTCCAACACAGACGCTTTATCGTTTTAAAGATCAAGTTTTGTATTCTAAAAATGAATTTATTGAATACTTTATCAAGCAACTACATCTAACAGCTCAAGATGTATTGATCATCGACCGAGCAACGGAATTGGGGCAAGCGGCTTTTGTAGCCCATGAACCAGCTAAACTAGGGGTCGTAGTCCATGCCGAGCATTTTAGCGATAATGTGACCGATGATAATTATATTTTGTGGAACAATTACTATGAGTACCAATTCGATAATGCTAATGAGATCGATTTTTTCATCACTGCTACTACTAGACAAAAAGAATTGCTAGAACGACATTTTGCTAAATACCAAAAGACGAGTCCTAAAGTAGTTGCGATCCCCGTAGGTAGCTTAGCTCAATTGCACCACCCCGTGACCTCACGCCGACCATATTCGTTGATCACGGCGTCGCGCTTGGCTTCAGAAAAACATATCGACTGGCTCGTTGAAGCGGTCGTTATGGCTAAGCAACACTTACCTGAGTTGACGTTTGATATCTATGGCGAAGGAGGCCAACGCCAACTATTAGAAGAGTTGATCGCTAAACATCAAGCGGGTGATTACATCAAGCTCCAAGGGCATCATGACTTAGAACAGATCTATGCCCAATACGAAGCCTATGTTACAGCTTCGACCAGTGAAGGTTTTGGCTTGACCTTGATGGAAGCTGTAGGCTCTGGGTTAGCGATGATCGGCTTGGACGTACGCTATGGAAATCAAACCTTTATCGAGCCGGGACAAAACGGCTATTTATTGGAATATACTGGGAAAAAAGATCAAAAACAGACCATCGAACGCTTAGCAAAAGCGATCGTGGAGCTGTTTACTAAAGTTGATCTAGCAAAAGCACATCAAGCATCATATGCGCTAGCGCAGGGATATTTGACCAGTGAAGTTGAACAAAAATGGCACCAACTTTTAGGGGGAATAACCAATGCTTAATTTATTTGAACGAAATGATCAAAAAACACGCGACCTCCTGTATTCTTTGAAGCAAGCGGGATTTGAGCGCCCGACTGTTTTTTTGGAAGATGATGGTTGGTTGCCACCCGAATGTGAATCGCCGTTTGCTTATTTTGCTGAGCAAGAAAAAAGCGGACGTCCACGTTATTTTAATGAGATAAAAGTACCGCGCTTTTGGGAGATCGCAGGCGATAATCGCCAAGCAAGTATCGGCTTTTATGGTCAAACCAAAGCTAAGATCGTCTATGCAGCGCCAAAAGAAAAACGTTGGGTCAAAGAGGTCAAATGGCTCGATCCAGCAGGGAGAACACGCCTGATCGACCACTATGATCGCTATGGACATCGCTTTGCTCAAAGTGTATGTGATGAGGCGCAAAAGCCGATCATTAAGACTTATTTTGATGCTAAACAACATGAAGTATTAGTTCAAAACTTTGTGACTGATGATCTGATCTTAAATCAAGGTGAGCAGATCTTGACGTTTAAGAATCTGACCGAATTTACGTTGTATTATTTGGCTCAACGTGGTTTTAGTCTTGAGCAGATCTTTATCAATTCGCTCTCTTATCCGCTCTTTGTGCTACTTCAATTACCGCAAACGGGGAATGATGTCTTATTTTGGCAAGAAGATTTCCAGGGAAATATTCCAGGAAATATGGAAATGATCATAAATGGTGGTGTCCAACGTCTCAAAAAGATCATCGTCCAAGATGCTAAGTCCTATCAAACGGCAATGCAACTGTCAAATAACTCATCATACTTTAAAAATTTGGGCTTTATTTATGAAAAGAAACGTGAAAATGAGCAACGAAAGCAGATCTTTATCCTGACAAACAGCGATCAACTCGAGCAGATCGAAACGTTGCACGCCCAATTACCAGAATTTGAATTTCATATCGCAGCGATCACAGAGATGTCGCAAAAATTGATGGATCTGGGACGCCAAGCAAATATTTCGTTGTATCCAAACGTTGCGCCTAAAGAATTGGCAAAGCTTTGGCAACAGGCAGATTTTTACTTGGATATCAATCATCACCAAGAGCTCATGCAAGCGGTGCGCCAAGCCTTTGAAAATGAAATGTTGACGGTCAGTTTTGAAAATACGGTCCATGATCGGCATTTTATCGCACCTGAAAATATTTATGCACCAGAGCAAGTCGAGCAGATGATCCAAAAACTAAAACAGGCGGCAAGTGACCGAGCATATTTAGATGCACTCTTAAAAGCGCAAAGAAAGCAAGCTGAAATGGGATCGGTGGCAACGTATCAAGCGGTGTTAGGGGGATAAGCTGATGAGTGAAGATCCGTTAAGAGAAGAGATCACCAAACGAATGGAGAAGGTCAGAAAAGATATTCCAGTCGAAAAAAAGCCTAATTGGCGGCGACGAGTGATCGTTTTAGTGATGACATTGGTCTTGGCTGGGGTAATGTTATTTTCGATCTTGCGATATTTTTGGTGAGAAGCAAGCGAAGTGTAAGCTAAATAACGAGGGGCCCACTATGATAGGTCCCTCGTTATTGTTATATAGAGCAGATGCTTTTATGATAAAATGATTAGAATCCACCCAAAAGGATGATATTACTTTTTTTAATATGAAATATATTAGAAAAATCAATTTTGGTAGTTGGCTAAAATTTTTGCTAGAATTGAATAATGTGTTAAAAAATAATAGAAACGAGGGGCGAAAGTGTTAGCTGATTTTAAAAATTTGACTAAACAAGCAAAAAAGACGGAGATCATTGCGGGGCTAACGGGATTTTTTGCGATCTCATATATCATTATTGTGAATCCGTTGATCTTGGCTGATGCTCATATCCCAGCAACTTTGAGTGTGTTTGCGACGATCTTTTCTTCGGCGTTAGGGTGTTTGATCATGGGGCTTTTTGCAAATGCTCCGATCATTATCACACCAGGAATGGGAGTCAATGCCTTCTTTACCTATACTTTAGTGGTCGGGATGCACTTAAATTGGCAACAAGCGATCGCGATCTCGATCATCAGTAGTGTATTGTACATGTTGGTCGCCTTCAGCAAGGCAAGTGAGAAACTATCTGAAGCGATCCCTCAAGAGTTAAAGATCGGGATCACAGCGGGGATCGGGCTGTTTTTAGTCACTTTGGGCTTAGAAAAAGCCAAATTGATCCAACAAGGGGGGGCCCGCTCGCTCTTGGCTGTTGGACACCTAACTGATCCTGAAGTGCTTTTAGCTTTATTTGGTTTAGCCTTGACTTTAGTTTTGTATCTAAAGAAAACTAAGGGAAGTTTTATGATCGGGATCGTTGTAACGAGTGCCTTAGGAGTGATCTTTAACGTTGGACTTCAAGCTCCGCCTAAAGTCAGTTTAGCTGATCTAGGTAAATACAGCGCGATCTTATTTCAAGGTGATTTTAGTAGCTTATTTTCTTTGAAATTCTTGTTAGCGGTCTTTTCGATGTCGATGATCTTGATCTTTGAATCGATGGGGATCTTAGAAGGATTATTACCAGATACGAAGAAATTTAAAAAGACTTTTGAAGCTAGTTCAGTAGCAACATTTTGTTCAGGCTTCTTAGGTACCAGTCCGACAGTTGCCGCAGCTGAAAGTGCAGCAGGGATCGAATCTGGTGGAAAGACGGGCTTGATGGCGTTAGTCAGTGGTGCAATGTTTATCTTGTCATTATTCTTTATACCACTGCTCAGCTATGTTCCACAAGCAGCGATCGCACCAGTGATCATCATTACGGGAGCGATCATGATGCAACAGCTGAAAGCCTTGGATTTTGATGATTTTTCAGAATGGTTCCCAGCATTTTTGATCATCGTGTTGATCCCGCTGACTGGTTCGATCTCGGTTGGCTTAGCCTTTGGTTTTGCAGCCTATCCATTGGTAAAATTTGCGGCACATAAAACGGATAAATTAAATCCATTATTATGTTTGTTGAGTCTCTTATTTATTTTACAATTGATCTGTGAAGCAGTCTTACTATAGTAAAATTAGGTTTTGAGCAGAGCATTCTGTTCAAAACCTTTTTTTATTAAAAAAGTATTGTTTTTGAATGTGAAAACTTGCTATACTTAGAAATGAAAACGGTCTATATTGAGGATGGTGAGTTAGGTGAGATTTTTCCAAAAGCTCAGTTGTGTAATGTTGCTTTTGGCATTGGTTATTTGTTTTTATTATCGTGACGGCTTAGTGAGCAGACCGATCGGACATACGGGCGAGTTTGCTTTAAAGCATGAACAGGCGGGATATGCTGTCTCTTTGTACTATCCAAAGATCGATCCAACTAAGGCACATCAAAAAAATGTTAGGGTCGGTGTTATCGACTCAGGGATCTCACCTAAAGTAGGATATGAACTAAATATCGCAGCTGCTTATGATCTTTCGGGGCAAAATGAGCCGTTTGATCAGACCGGTCAGGGGACTGAGATCGCGAGTATTATCGGAGCTAAAGATAACCACCACAAAATGATCGGTTTAGCGCCCAATGTTAAACTCTATTCATATAAGGTAGATACCACCAGTCGATCACTTAAAGCCGCTTTACAACAAGCTTTAAGTGATCGTGTTGAAGTTTTGACTCTCAGTTTTGAAGTTGACAAGATCACCCCACAGATAAAAGTACTGATAAACGAATATCTCGCTCAAGGAGGTTTGTTTTTTACCTCGGACAAGCGCTTGGGGCAGATAAAAGGAGTTGCCACGGTCGGAGCGTTCAATGAATATTTAG
Organism: uncultured Ligilactobacillus sp.; assembly: GCF_948826705.1. Classification (NCBI taxonomy): domain Bacteria; kingdom Bacillati; phylum Bacillota; class Bacilli; order Lactobacillales; family Lactobacillaceae; genus Ligilactobacillus; species uncultured Ligilactobacillus sp. The sequence goes on along the minus strand of NZ_CAQLEL010000062.1, from coordinate 14,979 downwards.
AGTTTATTGAAAGCGGATGCACATATTATGCACCAGCAAAACAGCTGGCGTTGGGGCTGGATGGTCGCGTTCGGACGGTGACTGGTAATGCGTATAGCACGGCGTTTGTCAGCGGGACGGCTGCCAGTCTACTGGCGCAAAAATTACCGCCGGCGCAAGTCAAACAACAACTTGCAACGTATTTTAGCCCGCAGGTGATCGAAAAACAGCATAATATAGGTCATGTGATCGCTAAAACTTTCAACAAAAGTGATACTTATCTAGGTATTTCCCTGGTTATTTTGACCTTGATAACAGCTGGACTGGCATTGATGTTGGCTATCAGACGACGCAAGAATAAGTATTTGCTAGGCGTGAGTATCAATACTTTGTTGCTTTTGATCTTAGCTTATTTATTGGTGCCGATCCAGGCCAATGCTCATATGATGAAGTATTGGATCTTGGGGTTATTAGTGATCTTTACGCTCTTTCAGTTATATTTTAGTTGGCGTTTAGATATGACAAGATCTTTTAGACTAAATCGTCTATTCAATCTGAGCTATAATGTCTTTTTGCTGGTCTTTTCGCTTTGGCTGATCATATTTGTGATGTTAGGCTATGCGGGAAGTACACACTTTTAGATAAATAACGCGGGACCCACTTATGATGGATCCCGCGTTATTTATACGGCATTGACCGCTTTATTTTTGAGCTAAAGTTTGAAGTTTATCGAACAGCTCATTAGCTTTTTTGCTCAATTTCGGTGTTGAACGTTTGATGACTGGTGCCATATTGGTGAATTTATGTAATTCAGCTTTGAAGGCCTCATCGGAATTGTTCTTAAAGGTCGTAACGGTTTCTTCGATATATTCGGTAAATTTGGTATCGGGTTGGGTCTGTTTGAGTTCGGTAACTAATTTTTCTAAAGTTGCGACGATATTTTCTTTTGTACTCATAATAGATTGCCACCTCTACTGTGATTTTTATTTACACTTAGAAGAATACGCTTACATCGAAATGAATGCAACAAAAAAGACCGAAAATACGGCCTTTTTTATCTAATAAGTTTCACTATCTAGGTAGTGGTTATAGTATTCGACTTTGACATCATCATCAGTTACAGTCAATTTTGTGACAGCACCGTTTTTAGGACCTAATTTGTCAGCGCCTAGATCAGGAGCAAAGTGATCGACGATACTTCTGATCGTGATACTGTGGCTGACTAAGAGCACATTTTGACCATCAGCGGTATTATTACGTAGGTGCTCAAAACCGGCATTGATCCGAGTCCAATACTGTTCATCATTTTCAGCATCCTTGAATGGATCGGTCTCATGCAAGAGATCGCGTGTTTTTCCTAGGTTATATTTTTCTAAAATATCGTTATATGTGCGACAACCGTGTAACGCTCCGACCATGAGCCAAGTTTGGGCTGCATCATTTCCTTCAAAGTAACCAAAGCTTTGTTCACGGAAGTTCTTGAGTTCACTTGGCACGATATCTTGGGAATGTTGGTTATTTTCTAAGATAAAATGGCAGGTACGCATGGCACGTGTCGTATCAGAATGATAAGCTTTGTCGAACTTGATATCGGCTAAATGCTTTCCCGCATTTTTGGCATCGTTGACCCCTTTTTGAGTTAACGGAGAGTCACACCAGCCTTGGAGACGGTTGTAGCTATTCAAGATCGTTTGCCCATGGCGCACCATATAAAGTGTAAATGTCATTGTAATATTCCTCACTGTTTTTTCGATACTTTAAATAATAACATGCACAGACTAGCTTTTAAAGCGTTGTTACGGGTATAATTAGGCTAGAATAAAAAAATGAGCGTAATCTTAGAAAGGAAATTACATTTGAAAAAGACACGACATATCAAGCTTTTTTCGCATAACGACTTAGACGGCTTTGGAGCTCCCGTCTTGATCACGACGCTAGCGCCCTACCTTTTTAAAGACGTTGAATTTGACTTAACGACTTGTTCGGCAGGTAATCTTGATCGCGAATTATCCTATTGGTTTAGACAACCTGATATTTCTCGCTTTACCGATGTCTACATTATGGATATGACACCGGATAGTGATTATTCTTTCCAACAGCTCGAGCAGCGTTTCGCTAATCATTGGTTGATCTTTGACCACCATGAAAGTGAAGAAGAATTACGGAACAACTATGCGCTAAACTGCATCAAACCGCTAGATGAGGGGAAAAATCCGAGTGCGGTCAGCTTAGTTTATGATTGGTTGAGCCAAAAGCCTGATTTTATGAAGATCCCGGAAAAGAAACGGGCGCAAGTGGCAGAATTGGTCGAGTTGATCCGGGCGTATGATACTTGGGATTGGCAAAATGATCCGTTGATGTCGCTTGAAGAAAGACAAGCAGCTGATGAATTGAATCAACTATTTTGGTTCTATCCGTTGAGTAAATCGCGTAATTTTGTCGAAAGTGTCTTTGCTACAAGCTGGGAAGATTATCGTCAAGCAAACGAACTATTGATCCACACCTTAGCAGGCAGACGCACGCGTTATTTGGAAAAGCACCTTAAAAACGTTGAGACCTGTGAATTGGATGGACATAGCTTTGGTGTTGTCTATGCTAGTGATTATAAGTCTGAGATCGCACATGCGTTGTTGAAACGTTACGATGTCGATGCCGCCTTAGTGATCGATGGACACAGCGTTTCTTTACGCTCCAATGGACGGCTAGATGTGGCTAAATTTGCCACTGAATATTTTGGTGGTGGTGGTCATGCCGATTCCGCTGGTGGGAAATTAGATGTTGAACCACTTAAAGTTGCCGAACAAGCGGTGATCGAGTCGATGCGCCAACGCTCCACGCTAAATGCTGATGTTGCTAAACAAAATAATAGTGATAAAGCTTCATTGGCTGATCAGCTCGATCCAGAAATGGCAGCCAAGCTCGCCGCCTTATTTGGAAATGATGATTAACTAAATCCTGCTCTGTAAGTGCTAAATCCTGTATAGCACTTGCAGAGCTTTTTTTGTTGCATTAAGCTTAGTGGCAAAAAAGGGTGAAAAAAATGATCGAGGTCAAAAACGCGACACTACAGTATACAACTTTTAAGCGATCACAGGGGTTAAAAGGTGTTATACATGATTTTTTCAAGCGATCAGTCATTCAGGTCGAGGCACTATCTGGAATTTCATTAACGATCAATGAAGGGGAAATGGTAGGTTTGATCGGCAGAAATGGAGCTGGAAAAACAACATTGATCAAATTATTAACAGGAATATTACCTTTAAGGCAGGGAGAGGTAAAGGTCGATCAAATGTTGCCCTATCAAAGACAAAAAGTGTTCCTAAAAAATATTGGTGTTTTATTGGGGCAAAGATCGCAATTGATCTGGGATCTACCAGCGATCGATACCTATGATATGTTAGCTGCCATTTATGAAATGCCAGCTCATATGTATAATGCTCGTTTGGCTTGGTTGAGCGAACAGTTGGAAGTAAACGAACTACTATATATTCCTGTACGTAAATTATCACTAGGACAACGAGTGAAGTGTGAGTTGATCGCTGCTTTGCTACATCGACCGAAGTATTTGTTTTTAGATGAGCCCACATTAGGACTAGATTTTGTGACTCAAAAGACTATTTATAAGATCTTGCGCCTTGAAAATCAGTATCACAAGACAACGATCATAACAACATCACATTACATCAAAGATATTGAGCAATTAGCAGATAAAGTGATCATCTTAAACAAGGGAAAAATCATTTTTAATGACAAGTTAGAGCAGTTACCAAAAGAACTAACCACCGAAGTTTTATTCGATATTGAGTTCTTAAATTCAAAATCAGTGAAGAAAAAACTAACATGTGCCCCAGATAAACTAAATGAAATTTTGGCTAAAATACCCGCAGAAAGAATTTTGCGTGTCGATCAAAGAGGTATGGAACTAGAAGAATTGATCTTGCAATTTATTAAAGGGGATAGTATATGAAATACTTGTATGTTTTTTTAGCTAGTTTAAAAGCAAAATTGATCTATCGTACTAATATTATACTAGAGTATGGGCTGACCATTTTGCAGGTAGGAGTTAGTATTTTTGTTTGGGAGGCACTGTATAGCCAGAAAGCCTTGGTAGTTCCAAACTATAGTCTGGAAAAATTAAATGCCTACCTTTTTTTAGCCAATTTTTTAGCACTGAGTTTCAGTGTTGCTCCAGCATTTAGATTAGCGACGCAAATAAAATCGGGGCGCCTTTCAACGCTCCTTGAACGGCCTATTTCTTTATACGGTGAGCATCTGGCATATTTTATAGGCGAGCAGTTTCTAGGTATGGTGATAAATCTATGCTTAATAGTATATTTTGGGACTTTATCGGGAATTTCAGTATCAATGTTACTTCTTTTAGTGATATATCTAGCTTTTGCAGGCGTAATGTTTTTTTCTTTGATGATGATCTTAGGAATGTTGGCATTTTGGTTGATCGAATTATGGCCACTGCGTTCATTTGTGACGGCGTGCTACTTATTATTTGGGGGACGTTACTTTCCGTTGTCACATTTGCCTAACAAGTTTTTTATAGTGATCCAATATAATCCTTTTTCTCTAGTTACTGATATACCAGCGCGCTTTTTAACTGTTGGATTGTCTGGATATGAATTGATACGATACTTAATTGTTACGCTTGGATGGACATTAATATTTTCAGTGATATATAGGCTTGTTTTAAAGCGTGGATCACGTCTATATGAAGGAGTCGAGAGTATATGATGCGTGTGCTAAGCTGTGCTTGGGATAAAAGTCTTAAACAGTTTATGATCTATCGAGCAACAGGGTGGTTAACTTTTTTGTTAGCAATTATTTTCTATACAATAGAGTATGTAACAGGATATGTATATTTTTCGAGCAATACGTCGGTAAATGGGTGGGATCGTACTGATTATTTAGTGTTAGTGACGGGTGTATCAGTTATGGTGTCGACCTACAACTTTATATTTATTTTGGGGCATGAGAAGCTAAGCGAGCTAATTGTTGATGGGGGCTTGGATAGTTTATTGCTCAAACCATTAGATCCATACTGGTCGGTGATGTTAGTTGGTTTTGATATGCCTAGCTTGATAGAGTTAGTTGTTACAGCAGCGGTATTTATTTATCTGATCCAGAATTATACTTTAGGTATCATAAAAATTTTTATGATCATCTGGGCTTTGAGCATGGGGGTAATGATGATCTTTTTATTGAATAGAATATGTATATGTTTTAATTTTTGGCTGGCTAAGGCAAGTTCATTAAATGGTGTAATAGAAGACTTAACGAGTATGCTCAGTAGGCCAAAAGTATTTTTTCCAAGTATCATTCAATTAGTCTTCACATTTGTGATCCCTGTACTAACAGTCACTAATATACCTGTTGAAATCATAAAAGGGGATGGTGGTGTTAAAGAACTTGTCTATTTCTCGATCGCATGTGTAGCGCTATATTACTTATCGCGTTATGAGTGGAGCCAAGGGATGAAGAATTACTATTCTGCAAATTAAAGGGGATGATGAATACCCAGCAAGAATAACAGTCAATGTTAGACATATTGGACGTGGCTTTACATCTTTGTCAGATGAACAATTTTGGAAAATGCCGAGAATAAAACTACTGCTAAAGAATCACTATTCGTTGTTCAGCTGTTAGTAAGATCTTAAAAACTAGTATTTTCAGAGATAAAAGAAGACATCTTCAAAATTCCCCAGCGTTTGGAATTGAAGATGTCTTCTTACTTATGTCACAGCCTCTTTTATAAATTAGGGATAGTATGTTATTCAAGTGATAGTTCCACATTCAAAATATTTTTACCCACGGGGATGATTTTGCGTTAAAATTACGCTAAAGGGGGAATGAAAAATGGAGGTTATGTATTTTGTGCCAGAATTATCTTTAGATTCAAATGCCAAGTTAAAAGATCACCTGGCGAAAGTACCTTGTTGTGATGATCTTCAGACTTTAGAGAAGATGTCAGCTCAAGTCTGGATCGTAGTTTTGACCCAGAAGTTATGCCAACAGACTTTGGCGACCTGTAAGTTACGCCAGCAGTTGGTTCCAAGTCAAAAATTTATCTTCTTAGTTGATCAAAAAGAGCTTTGCTTTTGGATGTATCGCTATCAATTACAGGTAACTGCAGTTATTTTTTGTTATGCCAAAACATGGTATCAAGAATTGATGGCTGCATTGCAAGAACTTGAGAAAGCTACGGATCTTTGTTTTAAAAGTAGGGGAAAGGTCATCAAAGTCGCACTTGAACAGATCTGTTATGTGGAGTCACATTGTTCTAATACACATGCTGCTGTTTTGTGGCTCATAGATAAACAAACGATCCAAGTACCTAAGAATTTACATGTTTTAGAAAAAGAAAATCCTCGTCTCTGGCGAAGTCATCAGAGTTATCTCCTTAACCCGGGAAATGTCTATATGTTAGATAAGTTAAACGCTACTGCGACCTTTGTTAATGGACTGAAATGTCCGATCTCACGTCAAAAATTCAAGACGCTAGCCGAACGCTTTGCGTAAACTAGCAGGTATTTATCTTATAGTAATAACCACTGGTGGATCTAATTTGATCTACCAGTGGCTATTTGTAGTAGAGCCAAAATAAAAAAGCTAGCACTTAGCCAGCTTTTACGCGTTACTTTGAATAAAGAACTTGGAGTTTTCGTAATGGTAGGTCGTTGTTGAATAATCGAACGGCTCGCCTGAAGTCAGATAGTAGATCTCATTTATCGTCAGTGCAGGATCGGCTGGCTTGACACCTAGTAGGTCAGCCGTTTTTTGATCGAGTTTTTTGACAGCGAGATACTTGTCCGAAAAGCCGATCGCGATCCCTAGTTCACGTACATAGTTAAAGATCGAACCTTGGACGATCTGTTCGTTAAGATAAGAAACAACATCAGTCCTAAAGTAGGATTCCTCTAAACAAAGGACCTTATTATCGATGTAGCGCAATCGCCGTACTTCATAGACTTCTTTTGGATCACCAAAGAGTTTTTGGACTTTTTTAGATGGCTTGACTTTACGTAAGGTCAAAACTTTAGAACTCATCTTATGCGTGGGCAGATCAGCGGTAAAGCCGTTATTATCGATCAAATTAACGTGATCCGCTCGTTTTGGTCGGCGTACAAAGACGCCACTACCTTGCACTTGATAGATCAAACCGCGATTTTCTAGTTTTTCTAAGGCTTTAACGATCGTACTTTTGCTGACACCATAGAGCTCCATCAGTTCTGCTAATTTGGGGAGCTTTTCGCCTTGAGCGAGATCTTTTTGAATGATCCAAGCCTCCATCTTATCAGCGATCTCAACATATTTAAGCATTTTTATCACCTCACTACAAAATTATATCACAAAGTTGAAAACCTTTTCTTGACAAATTGTGAATGCACAATTAATATATAAATGTACAATTAATTAAAACGTTTACAAAAGGAGTGAACAAGATGGCTGAAAAAGTTAGAGATTATAAAAAATTAGCGCAAACGATCGTTGATATCATCGGTGCCGATAATATCGTAAGTGCAGGGCACTGTGCAACTCGCTTACGTTTGGTGTTAAAAGAAACACCAGCTGATGCTAAAGAAAAGATCAGTGCTTTACCAGGCGTCATTACAGTCGTTGAAAATGGCGGACAATTCCAGATAGTGATCGGTCCGCATGTTGTTGAGGTTTATAATGAATTTAAGAATTTAGTTGATCTTAGTGAGAGCAATAATTTAGAGACTGAGAAAAAGAGCATCATGAGTCGTGTGATCGCAACGATGTCAGCCGTCTTTGCTCCATTTATCTATATTTTAGCGGCGGCTGGTTTATTACAAGGGATCTTGATCTTAAGCAAATTAGCTTTCCCAGCTTTTGAAGCAACGGGCACGTATAAGATCTTTGATATGATCTCATGGGCACCATTTACGTTTTTGCCGATCTTGATAGCGATCACAGCGTCGAAACATTTTAAAACCAATACTTATATTGCAATTGCATGTTGTGCAGCGTTGGTCTCACCGACCTTAGCAGAGTTGACACAACAAGTAGCTAGCGGTAAAGCGATCGATCTGTTTGGCTTACCATTATCCCAAACGACTTATACATCATCAGTCTTACCGCCACTTATCTTGGTTTGGATCTTATCATATGTTGAGCGTTTTGTAGAAAAACGTTTGCCAGGTGTGGTCAAGCAACTTTTTACGCCATTGATCTGTTTAGTTTTGATGGTACCTTTGACCTTATTAGTTTTAGGGCCAGCTTCATCTGTTGTGGCAGCTGGGATCGCTAATGGTTACAACTGGCTGGTCCAAGTTGCACCTGTGCTAGCTGCTTTGATCATCGGTGGCTTTTGGCAAGTCTTTGTTATTTTTGGGGTCCACTGGGGGATCACGCCAGTTATTATGGCCAACTTTGACATGTATGGTCGTGATAGCTTCCAAGCTTTCCAAACGATCGCTGTGACAGCGCAAGTGGCTGCTACACTAGGCGTCTTTTTGAAAGCTAACAGTAAAGAACTCAAAAATGTTTCACTTTCAGCTGTGATCACTGGTCTTTTTGGGATCACAGAACCAGCTATCTATGGTGTTACTCTACGTTTCAAACGGCCTTTCATCTACGGCTGTGTAGCTGGTGGTGTTGGTGCTGTCGTGGCAAGTTTCTTTGAACCATACTATTTTGCTTATGCAGGATTACCAAGTATTTTGACGAGTGTGAATGCGATCGATCCTAAGATGCCAATGTCATTTATCGGTCTAGTGATCGGATTAGGGGTAGCGATAATAACAGCAGTCGCATTGACATTGATCTTTGGTTTTGGTGAAACGCCAGCTAAAGATGAAAAAATGCAAGCTCAAGTTGAAGATGCGCCAGGAGTACCTGTTGAAGTGCTCAAAAATGTTGCGATCTCATCCCCATTACAAGGTGAAGTGATGCCTTTGAGCCAAGTACCTGATGAAGTCTTTTCAAGTGGTATGATGGGCCAAGGGGTGGCGATCATGCCGACAGATAATAAGGTCTACGCTCCGTTTGACGGTAAAGTTGCTATGGTAACTGGCTCCAAACATGCGATCGGACTTACCGCAGATAATGGGATCGAGCTGTTGATCCATGTTGGTCTAGATACTGTACAATTAAACGGCGCACCTTTCAAATACAAGGTAGCTGAAGGTGATCGATTTAAGGCAGGCGATATCCTATTGGAATTTGATCTAGCTGCGATCAAACGTGCAGGGCTATCACCGATCACCCCGATCATTGTGACAAATAGTGCAGCATATGCAATGATAACACCAGAAAATGAACTAAAAAATATCAATACTAATGAACCGATCTTACAGATCAACTAATGGAGGGAAAATATGCAAAAAGATTTCTTATGGGGTGGCGCAGTAGCTGCTCATCAATTTGAAGGTGGCTGGAATGCAGATGGCAAGGGGCCAAGTGTGATCGATGTTTTGACAGCTGGAGCTAATGGCGTGCCACGTAAATTAACGGAGAAGATCGAACCAAATGAATTTTATCCTAACCACGAAGCGATCGATTTTTATCATCACTATAAAGAAGATATCGCGCTTTTTGCACAAATGGGCTTAAAGTGTTTTAGAACCTCGATCGCTTGGACTCGGATCTATCCAAAGGGGATCGAAGAAGAACCAAATGAAGCAGGTCTCAATTTTTACGATGATATGTTTGATGAATTGTTAAAATATGGCATTGAACCAGTGATCACCTTATCCCACTTTGAAATGCCACTTTATCTAGCAAAAGAATACGGTGGTTTTCGCAATAAAAATGTGATCGATCATTTCGTCAAATTTGCTGAAACTGTCTTCAAACGTTACAAAGGCAAGGTCAAATACTGGATGACATTTAACGAGATCAATAATCAAATGGATACCAACAATCCACTCTTCTTGTGGACCAACTCAGGTGTAACTTTAGCCCCTGATGAATCCGCGCGTGAAGTGTTGTTCCAAACTGCACATAATGAGCTAGTCGCAAGTGCCAAGGCTGTGATCGTTGGCAAGCAGATAGACCCTGAATTTAAAATCGGTTGTATGGTCTCACATGTTCCGATCTACCCCTACTCTTGTGATCCAGTGGATATGCAGGCCGCTCAAGAAGCGATGCATGAACGCTACTTCTTCCCCGATGTTCAGGTGCGTGGGTACTATCCAAATTACGCTAAGAAGGAATGGGAACGCCAAGGATATAACTTAGACATCACGCCAGAAGAATTGGCGATCTTAAAGCAAGGAACGGTCGATTATATCGGATTTAGCTACTATATGTCCACAACTGTTAAAGCTGGTGCTAAAAATGATAATTTAGAAACATCGACTAATGGTGGAATGGAAAATGCAGTTGAAAATCCATATATCAAATCTTCAGATTGGGGTTGGGCGATCGACCCAGTGGGCTTGCGTTACACACTGAATAATCTCTATGAGCGTTATCAAAAGCCATTATTCATCGTAGAAAATGGCTTTGGTGCGATCGATCAACTTGAAGCCGATGGTACGATCCATGACCAAGCTCGGATCGATTACTTGACTGCGCATATCAAGGAAATGCAAAAAGCGGTCGATTATGATGGAGTTGAACTCATGGGATATACTCCATGGGGCATTATCGATCTAGTCTCATTTACGACCGGTGAAATGAAGAAACGCTATGGGATGATCTATGTTGATCGTGATAATGAAGGCAAAGGGACGCTGAAACGTTATAAGAAGGACTCCTTTGCTTGGTATCAACAGGTGATCAAAGATAATGGGATCAAGGCAAATTGTCTTATGCATAAAGATAAGAACTGCGAGCATGCGGTAAACGATTGAGTTAGAGGTGTGATATAATTCTCTAAAAAACGCTCGTAAATGGATTTTAAAAATTGTTCATTTACGAGCGTTTTGTATACTATAAATAAAAAGCATCAGAAACCACCTATCCATACAGAGACCCTCATAGAGAAACAAGAGCTAAAAAACGAGATCTAGATACTATTACTGCGCAACAAGTTAGTTATAGGATCAAAACTAAGGTTGATCAAGTCCAGAGAAAAGAACGAGGAATATTGGCTAGAAGAAAACGAACACTGAACGATAATAGATCTGATTTCGAAGACTTTAAGAAAAAGTAGATCATGATCTTAAGGTTTATATCCGTCATAATAGCTCTAATATTAGATGGGGGTATTCATCTTCACCAGCTCTAAAAGACGAATACTAAGAAGGCCATAACAGAAAAAGTCGAAAAAAGACAAGCCGTCACGCAAAAATTTGAAACTATGCGAAATGATATTGATAAAGCTTACAAGAAAGGCTGGATCTCTAGGGCAGAGCTACAACAGTTGGAAGTTTATATTATGTCAATAAAAAAACTCTTTTAGAGATTCATCTATTTAGAATTTTAAATTAAAAAGATCAAGCAATCTAATTCCAATGCTTGATCTTTTTAATTTATTCAAAAATACTTATTTTTTATTTTGATTAGAGAGCCTTGTATTTGGCGAAAAAATTATTATTAGCCAGATAACAAATGCAATCCATAAATACTGTTTCTCAATATTTACAAAGAACAGAGTTACTAAAATAAAACTCAAAATAACTTTGAGAATATTATTTTTAATAAAGGATAACATAATAATCCCTCTTTTCAGTAGGTATTTATTGGAAACCACAATTTGTAAAGCTGCGGAGAAACGGGTTATAGTCGAACCAAATTCCATGTGGAGTTAATGAAGCAACAACTCCTAAAGTTCCAGCGACTTTAGACACTACAGCTTCAGGTATCCAATACCCACCAATTGCTAGTCCTCCACCGATAAGTTGAACCGTACGTTGAGATAGGTATACCCGAACATGGTTCCATTTAACAACTACCTTATTCACTCCAGCGCGTCTAAAATAAGTTGGATTTAACAGATATTTTCGCCCTTGATTTTCTACAAGTATACTAGTATCAAAAGGGTTAGTCTCTGCCAAAGATTTGGACAGCTGGATATTAGTCGCAGATACTTTTTCTGATACAGCTTCAATTTCTGCACTATTCAATTCTTTTGAAATCTCTGGGGAAATCAAAAATTTCTTCTCTGTTTCTGAATATTGCACATATTTATTCGCAATAGCATCAATTCTGTTTTCGGTGTTAGCGCTAACATTCGGGCTGAAAAATGTAAATAAACCTACAAAAAATGCAACAATAAATAATAAAACTTTACCTTTGTCGTAACGATAACTAGTCATGGCTGTCATTTTAATACACTCCTTTTTTACATGACATATTGTTACATTGCATTAAATAATTTGATATATCTCCCTACATCTATATTATACACGGTGATTATATTAAGGGTAAAGTTATGTTTGCATCAAATAAAAATGATATAACGGGCATTCTTTGCTTACTTTTTAGTGTTTTGAGATACATCATCTACAACGATTGTACCCATATCCAGGTTAGTGTGTACAGAGTGTATATCTAACTTATATCCCGTTATCTTCTACTGTTTTTTAAAGTTGTCATTGTGATCAGTGTATTAGGGGCAGTTCTGCGATCTCTTTTGTGGCAACATTTATGCTGTCTTTTTTCAACAGATTCTAAAAACCATGACTGCCAATCTTCAAGACTTTCTTGAATGGTTACATTACATTAGGTGGAAAACGGTTGGGATAATTGTAATCTCTTCATTTACCAAAAGCATTAGTATTCCAAGGCTTAATAGCGTATTTTGATCGTACTTGTGATAGTTCAGATAACTTAGAGACGTAGAATCTTTCTTTCAAGTGAAAAATATAAGGTGCTACTTTTTGACCAAAACGAAAGACTCTGCTATCAGCCTTGATTATTTTTATATAATCAAATTAGTTAGTCCAAACAAAAACAGCGATACCCGAAAAAGAGTACCGCTGAAAGTCAGTTACTAGCTAGACTATCTAAAATTGATCAGATAGAAATGAAACAAGAAACTGAATAGCTTTTTTAACTAGCTACTTGAATTCAAATTCTGAAAAATAAGATCTATCGTAGAAGACAGTATGAGATCGAACTTATTTTCGGTGATCTGAAGGCTTATTTGGGATTTACTTGATTTTCTGTACGAAGTAAGAAAAAGTAAATCGACAAATGGGAATAGCGTTAAGGGCATTGAAATGGTCGTCCTTTTATATAGAGACTTATGTCATAGCTTATTTGGTCAGCGGGGCATAAGATCTTTAACCCGGGTTATTTTGCGGGTTTATTATCGAATAAAACGTGATCAGTGGTCGTGACATACCGTGCGCCCATGGGGACCTCATACATGGGATGCTTATCCTTGTCGACAAATAACTTCAGATCAGCGAGTTGTTGCATCGCTTGTTTGACCTTTTCTGTGTCAAGATCGGTATCGACAAAGTTTAACTGCATGTGATGTGTTGCATGCTTGGCCGTGGATAAGAAGATGAGATCTAATTTTTTCATAATACGATACCTCCGTGCTTAATTAGTGTGGCTTGTGGTCATGACATAAACTTCTTTTAGCTGTTCGCCAGTCAACGTAGCGACGAGTTGTCCAAATTGATGGAGTTGATCGGGGGTTGCACCTTGGATCACATTGTTAAAGGAACGTTGGCGTGTTGATCCGTCCTTTTTTGTGAGTTTTACGCGAATTGCATTTTTGTCCCAGATTACTTCAGTCATTGGTCATTCCTCCTTAGATTTATTATGTAAGTCGATCGCCCTTACACTACTAATAACGAAATGAGTTGCCGATATGTAACCCTAAAAAATAATTTTTTTGAAATAGACCATTTAATGAAAAAAAGATACCGTTTACTGAAATAGGGTCCTTTGATCAGAGCTTGTATAGTAGAATAAAGGTGGATAGAAAAGGAGACATTAATGGATAAATTAGTGTTTTTAGATACAAACGCTAAAAAGACATTATGATATGGAGGGATTAAAATGGGACACAAGAAGAGTTTAAAGGCGAAGTTGGCCTTAGTTGGGATCATCTTGTTGGTAGTGCTCACTAGTTTTTCATTTTGGACACATCGAGATGATGTCTTCCACGGGTTTGATGCCGGTTTTGAACAGAGCAAATAGAAACTAAAAACAAGGGCAGCGAGCTTAGTAGCTACCCTTGTTTTTAGTTTGTAATAACTTTAATTTACGGCGCGATATCGGACAAGAAAGTCCATTTTTAAAGAAGAGCAATTTTTGCGAGTTATCAACGACTTCAACATTTTCCAAGTTGACTAAAAAACTACGATGAACTCTGATGAGTCGGGGCTCGAGTTGCTCTAACTCATGGAGATTTTTAGCGATCTGGAGTTTACGATTATCAGTTAGCCACAAGATCGAAGCGTGACTATTTGAATAGTGGGTCTCAAAAAAGCAGATCTTCGCAAATTCAAGATCGATAAAATGATTGCCTACTTGCAACGCAAACATTTCAGATGTGTTTTTTTGACGCTTATTTAGCACTAACTTGAAGTCTTCTTTGATGCTATCTAAGATCGTTAGACTATCTTTGGCGATGAAGTCTAGGGCAGCTACTTTATATTTATAGGTCAAGGGCATCAACTCGGCGTGTGAAGTAAAAAAGATCAGGGCAGCTTGACTATCATAGTCTCTGATCTGCTGGCCAACTTTTAAACCTTGTTGTTGATCACCTTTGAGTTCTAAGTCTAAAAAATAAATATTTTGATTGCTTGGAATAAAAAGCTCGGCTAGTAGTGCTTGGGGATCTTTGAAGGTTTTTAAGTCATAGCTAGACACACCTAGATCTTTTAAAAGCGAGCTGATGATCTCTGTTAAGCGATAAATATGGATGGATTCATCTTCTAAAATAGCAATGTTCATCTTGATAAACCTGCTATATAAAACTTGAACAAACGTAATCAAATATATCAAATGATTACATTTGAGAAAGAAATATAGCTTTTCCTTTCCTAATTTTATTTACTACCATCAACGCTAGTATTCCCATATCCTAACAAGAGGGTAATGACATTGACTAGCTCAGAT
>NZ_CAQLEL010000061.1:0-20733 GCF_948826705.1 uncultured Ligilactobacillus sp. | reverse complement strand
GTACATTTTCCATCAACAATTCTCGGTCGGTCCCCTTAACTGCGATGTCTTCTCGCATTACATTAAAGGCATCCGTCACAGTTGTTGTTACCGGTACATCTGTCGTATCGACTTCACTTAGTTGTTGTACCATATTGATGATCTGGTCCATTTGACCGGTGAATTTTTGTAATTTCGCATCGCTAAATTCAAGCTTTGCCAAACTTGCAACGTGCTTTACTTCATTTGCGCTGATCGCCATCTTCATCCTTCTTTCTTGCATATCTGCTTAATATTTTAGCATAGATCTGTTGACTTTTTTATAGTCGATTTTATTCTAATCATCAAAGACATGGGTATAGAAGTTACCACCATCTTTTTCACGAGCTAGAAAGGCTTGAACTTCCCCATCTGAACCCTTGATCGTGATATCGATCGGAATATCGCCTGGCAAGTAGGTCTTTGCCATCTGAGAAACAAATTGCGTGAAGCTCCTGATCTCAGTTTCACTGTAAAATTGAGTTGTGATCTTAACGTGTAGTTCTTGGAGTGATTTATTCTTATATTTGGCTTGAGCCGTTACCCCAGCTAAGTTAGGGAAAAAGCTTTGCGTCTTATTTTTGAAAGCATTGAATGAACTTTCATCGTTATCGTTGACCGCACCATTTTCTGCTGTTGATGGCAAGACTGATGTTTGGAGGTCGGTTTCTTTCCAACTTCCCAAAGTATCACCATCACTCACACTATAAGCATAGAACGTTCCCCCGACCAAGCTATCATTAGGAGCTTGTTCATACATACAGATCAAGATCGGCACATCCGAAGCTCCATCGAGTTTTCTGACCCGTTTCAAAACTTCAGCTGCTGCCTTTTTTCCCTCTTCTTCCATTTTTTCCTTGGAGATATTAGTGGTGTACATCGCACCATACTGTTCTTTTTGATAATAATCCTTACGATTCATTCCGATACCGATCGTGATCCCAGCTAATTCTAGTTTTCCATCGGTCTCTTTCATGTAATCTTGTTCTTCGATCTGTTGGATATAGATCGGATTTCGCTTGTCTGCGTCTTTTTCTCCATTATCCTCAGGGTTTAGACCAGTCGGATTGTCTTTTGATTTACGCCCTAACCAATCTTGAACAGTAGCTTTGGTCAACAACTGACCTTCACGGAAAATATAATCTTTGGTAGGAAATTCTTCTTTAGATAAAGTCGTCATACCACTTTCAAAACTCTTTAAATTCAACATATTTTCTGAATTTTGAATGATCCCGACACCGCGAGCCTTACTCGTCAAATAACGTCCATTTTCGATCACACCTTGATAATCGGAGGTATCTGCTTGCCCCGTAGTTTGGTAACCTTTTTTGGATTGTTGCGTTGATTGCGTGACTGAATTGCCAGAGCCACTCCCTAAATTACCACAGGCTGAAAGTAACATGGTACCTGCACATAAGCTAACTAATGCTAAATACTTCTTTCTCATCAATTGCCTCCTGTTTGCCGTAAAAATTCATCTTCATCAATAATTTTTATTCCTAATTCTTGGGCCTTAGTCAATTTACTACCAGCATCATGCCCTGCAACTAAAAGGTCAGTCTTTTTTGAAACACTCCCTGTTACTTTGGCACCATGCGCCTCCAAGATCTGTTTAGCTTGTGATCGTTTGATCTTGTCGAGTTTCCCCGTTAAGACTACAGTCAAGCCATTTAAGGGGTCATCAGCCGTTTGTTTGGCTAGCTCTTCAGCGCTTTGACCTAGAAAAGTTAAATTAACACCAGCGACAGCAAATTCTTCCAGTAATAGATCAACTTGTTCATTTTCAAAATATGTCACCACAGCATCAGCGATCGTTTCACCGATCGAGTCGAGTTCTACGATCTCTTCTACCGTTGCTTTCTTTAAAGCGTGGATCGTCTTAAAGTGTTGGGCCAAGATAAATGCCGCTTTGGCTCCCACATGTCGGATCCCCAAACCAAAGAGTAAGCGTTCTAATGAATTAGCTTTGCTCTGCTCGATCGCCTGTAATAGATTGTTGGCTGATTTTTCCTTGAATTTATCTAGCGTCAATAATTCATCAAAAGTCAAATTATACAGCCCCGCTGCATCTTTGATCAATTTCTTATCGAAGAGTTGTTCGATGATCTTTGGGCCTAATCCATCAATATTCATCGCATTTCGCGACGCAAAGTGAGTCAAACTTTCTTTTAAAAGAGCTGGACACTGCGGATTGATACAGCGCAATGCAACCTCGTCATCCAAATGAACGAGTTTTGCTCCACATTCAGGACATTTTGTCGGGATCACATAAGGTTTGCTTGAAGCCAGACGTTTAGCCAACACAACTTCTGAGATCTCTGGAATAATGTCACCTGCTTTGTGTAATTTGACAGTATCACCTAGGCGGATATCTTTTTGTTTTAGATAATCAGGATTGTGTAAAGAAGCCCTTGAGACCACAGTCCCTGCTAATGTCACAGGATCCATCACTGCCGTTGGTGTCACCACTCCAGTGCGTCCCACCGTCCATTCGATCTCACGGACGATCGTTTCTTGCTCGTCTGGTGGAAATTTATAGGCGATCGCCCAACGTGGAACTTTGACCGTATTTCCAACTTCAGCATGGATCGCAAACGGGTCGGCTTTGATCACGATCCCATCTATCTCATAAGCTAGCTGTGCTCGTTTAGCATGGTATTTGTCGATATAAGCATCGATCTCAGACATTTCACTAGCCACGATCGCTTCTTCATTGACTCTAAAGCCCCATGCTTTTAATTGAGCTAAAGCTTGGCTTTGGGTCGTGACCCCAAATTTTTCAGGTTCCATCAAGTAGTACATAAAGACACTTAAATTACGCTTGGCTGTTTCTTTGGTATCTAATTGCCGTAATGAACCAGCTGCAGCATTTCTTGGATTAGCAAAGACTGTTTGGCCCTGTTCTTCACGGGCTTTATTCAATTTTAGAAATGACTCTTTTGGCATATAGCATTCACCGCGGACCTCAACGTCGACCGGTTCACTTAAACGTAAGGGGATCGCCTTGATCGTTTTTAAGTTTTCCGTGATATCTTCACCGATGATCCCATTGCCACGTGTCGAACCTTTGACAAAGACACCTTTTTTATATACTAACGAGATCGCTAGGCCATCGATCTTTAATTCACAACTATAAGCAAAAGTCGTTGCTACATTTTCCTCTAATTTTGTTTTGAATTCTGCTAGTTCTGCTTTTGAAAAAACATCGCCTAGCGAAAGCATCGGGATCTCATGTTCGACCTTCTCAAAACCGCTTAAAACTTGGCCACCGACACGTCTAGTGGGCGAATCATCGGTTACAAGCTCAGGATACTTAGTTTCAAGTTCGACCAAATGCTGATAGGCGGCATCATAAACATGATCTTCCACTGTTGGTCGATCCAACACATAGTATTCATGGCTCCATTTATTCAATTGAGCACGTAGATCTTTGACTTCTTCTAAAGTCTTTGCTTCCATCTCTTTTACCTCTTTTTAAATCTTAGTGATCGGTGCAAAGGCAGCTAATAGTCGCTTGATCCCTTGGCCTGCAAAGGCGATATCAAGTTCGCTATCTTCGCCACTACCACTGACCTTGACCACAGTCCCTGTACCCCAAGCTTTATGGGAAACCTTATCACCGATATTCCATTGTTTCTTTTCAGCCCCAGTTCCTTGGCTTTTTTCGATAGTTCCAGCTGGTTTGCGATAAACTTGCTTCTTAGCAAATGGAACATCAACTTTGGTTTTTGGTTGATGATCAGCTAAAGTTTCGTTATCACTTTGTAACAATTCATCAGAGATCTCACTGATAAAACGTGAAACTTGGTTGTTTTGGCGCCGTCCATATAGCATCCGCGAAAAAGCATTTGATAAGTAGAGCTCTTCTTCAGCTCGTGTGATCCCGACATATGCCAAGCGTCGCTCTTCTTCGAGCTCACTTTCATCCATCACAGCCCGGCCTAACGGGAAGATCCCTTCTTCTAAGCCCATCAAAAAGACCATTGGAAATTCCAAGCCTTTAGCTGCGTGCAATGTCATCAAAGTCACTTCATCTGGATCTTCATCGACGCTATCTTGATCAGAGACTAAAGCTAGATCAGCTAAGAAATCAACGAATGGATCACTATTTTCTTCTTCTGGTTCCCAGTTTTCATCAAATTGCTTCGTGACAGACATAAATTCTTCTAAGTTTTCTAGGCGACTTTGATCTTCGAGCGTATTTTTAGCTTGCAAGCTTTGTTTGTAGCCCGATTCATCTAAAATGATCTCCGTCAATTCAGTGATATTTTTCGTTTTCTCTAATTCATTGAAACGCCGGATCAATTTAGCAAAATTTTCTAATTGCGTAGCTGCCTTACCACTTACGCCTGTCATAATGACATTTTCAGCTGCTTCGATCAAGGAAAGACCGTTCATCTCAGCAAATGCTTGCAATTTCGCCAAACTAGTTGCTCCGATCCCCCGTTTAGGCTCATTAGAAACGCGAGCAAAACTCAAGGAATCATTTGGATTGGCAGCTAAACGCAGATAAGCTAAAATATCCAAGATCTCTTTACGATCGTAGAAACGGTGAGCCCCAACTAATTTATACGGGATATTAGCTTTCACGAAGGTTTCTTCGATCACACGTGATTGGGCATTCGTACGGTATAAGACAGCAAAATCACCATAAAGCTTACCTTCAGTGCGCATTTTTTGCTGGATCTGCTTAACGACGTAAAAGGCCTCATCATTGGCATTATCCGCACGATAATAATGGATCTTTTCGCCTTCAGCATTTTGCGTCCATAAAGTTTTAGCTTTACGATTGATGTTATTTTCGATAACTTCATTAGCTGCTTGTAAGATCGTCTTAGTTGAACGATAATTTTGTTCCAACTTGATCACAGTTGCATCAGGATAATCTTCTTCAAAATTCATGATATTTTCCATGTTAGCCCCACGCCAACCGTAAATACTTTGATCAGCATCCCCCACAACACATAGATTACGATATGTTTGGGCTAACATGCTGACCAATTGATATTGGGCTTCGTTAGTATCTTGATATTCATCCACATGGATATAGTGGAATTTACGTTGATAAAATTCCAACGTTTCTGGTGATTCTTTAAATAACCGGATCGTCTGCATGATGAGATCATCAAAATCCAAAGCTTGATTATTTTGCAACTGCTCTTGGTATAATTCATAGGCATCACTTACCACCTGTGAAAATGGATCAGCTGCATCTTTTCTTAGTTCTGATGGTGTTTTTAAATCATTTTTAGCGTTCGAGATCGCACTCAAAACGGCCCGAGGCTCGAATTTTTTGACGTCAACGTTTAAATTATCCACTAAAATGTGTTTCATCAAAGTCCGTTGTTCACTTGTGCTTGCGATCGTAAAATTGCGATCATAGCCGATCTTTTCGGCATCACGGCGTAAGATCCGCACACATAAAGCGTGAAAAGTCGAGACCCAAATATCTTCTGCACCTTCAGCGATCAACTTGTTGATCCGCTCACGCATTTCACGTGCTGCTTTATTGGTGAAGGTGATCGCTAAAATATTCCAAGGATTTACATTTTTTTCTTCGATCAAGTAGGCTACACGATGTGTCAAGACCCGTGTTTTCCCACTACCGGCACCTGCCATGATGAGTAGTGGCCCTTCAGTGCAGGCTACAGCTTCTGCTTGCTTATCATTCATGCCATCTAATAAGTTTCTTGCTGTCAAAATTTTCAAATCCCCTCTAAAATTTTCAATCAATGCCTATTATAGCAAATATTACAGTCCTATTCTTTAAAATTACTTAAATCTTAGCAAACAAGATGCAAAAAGACGCCGATATAAATACCGTGCGTCTTAAAAATACTATTCAACTATTTCATTTTCAGCTGTGATCTCATCCCAGATCCCGGTTGCTTCGACTTGCTCCTTAGCATTTTTGCTCGAATCAGCAGTCACCAAAATATAACCTTCTGCTTTAACAGGATGAAGCGATTTAGGATAACGGAAATAATTATAATACCAATTATCCTTTAAGACCCATTGTGTCCGCAAAGCCTCCGTATCCTTGGTCTCGATCATTACCATCTCAGTTGGTTTTACCAAACTAGGTTTAGCCAAAGGGATCTGCGCTAAAGCACGCAAATGCTGTTCAAACATTGAAACGTCAGTAGCTTTATCAAACACATAACCTGAAGCGTATAAAGCAGGGATGATCCGTTTGATATACAAAGCACCACTCTTAGTCAAGAAAAATTCTGCTTGCAAGACCCCAACATAATCCAATTCTTTGACGATCTCAGCAGTCAAGCGTTTGACCTCAGCTGCAACTTCACCATCTAAAGCTACTGGCGCTAAGGTCGCATGTAAACGGTGTTCGCGATAATAATCTTCTGCGATCGGAAAATACGTCAAGTTACCATCTTTATCTCGGGCTAAAGTCAGTGACAATTCCTTTTCATATGGGATCCATGACTCGAGAACATACGTTCCTAGATCAATTATATCCGCACACTTAGCGATGTCTGTTTGCTTTTTGATGATCTGTTTACGGCGCTTGCCAAACCCTTTTTGGATCGGTTTTAAAACACATGGGTAACCGATCGAGCTGACTGCTTGATAAACATCATCTAAACTGACGATCGTAGCATACGGTGCAACGTTGATATTAAGTTGCTCAAAAAAAGCCCGTTCTAATAAGCGATCTTGCGTGATCTCCAACGTATCACTACCTTGTGGGACCCGCGTGAAACGTTGCAAGAATTTGACTGCCTCAACATCGATATTTTCTGAGGTATAAGTTACTAAGTCACACCGTTGTGCAAAATCTTGGAGCTTTGTTTTTTCGTTTAACTTACCGACCATTTTTACATCAGCTTCAGCTAACACAGGATTACTTTCGTCTGAACAATAAACAACTACGGTAAAGCCCATTTTCTTAGCCGTCCGTGCTAACATGATGCCGTTGGGATTGCCCCCGATGATCCCTAAAGTATCGCCTGGAAAAAGGATCTCTTGTTCCATTCTCTCACAACCTCTCGTATCACTAATACTTACTCTCTATTTTACCACATTACTCAGCGGGACAGTATTTTAACAATGTAAATTTTTAAAAATATATTTTGTGCCACTTAACAAAAAAAGCAGGCTTCCACCTGCTTTTTACACTTTATTTATCTACATCTTCTAAAACACGCACTTGTTGCTTGATATCTTTTTTGGCTAGCCCTTCTCTACCCTTGAAGGCCAAATTCAATAATACCGAACTTAAGCTTGCGACCACGATCCCATTACCTAAGAATAGTTGTACTGTGCGTGGTAGATTTTGGAAGATATTTGGATAGATCGAAACGCCCAGACCTAGACCGATCGAAACCGCCACAACTAAAATATTTCGTTGGTCAGTAAAATCAACACTGGCTAAGATCCTGATACCTTGCACACTGATCATCGCAAACATCACTAACATCGCACCACCTAAAACTGGTGTGGGGATCATTGTCGCTAACGCACCAACCTTAGGCAAAAGTCCTAACAACATCAAGAGTCCTGCTGACCAATAGATCGGGCGCTTGGTCTTGATCCCTGAAAGCTCAAGCAATCCAACGTTTTGTGAAAATGTCGTATATGGGAAAGTATTGAAGATCCCACCTAAAATGACTGCCATTCCTTCGGCCCGATAGCCGAGTTTGAGATCTTTTTCAGTGATCTTTTTATTCAAAATATCCCCTAAAGCAAAATAAACACCCGTCGATTCGACCATGGAAACCAAGGCGATAATGATCATCGTAACAGAAGAAGACCATTCAAAGTGGGGCACCCCAAAGTAAAAAGGCTGTGGCATATGGAACCATGGTGCTTCATGTAACGGAGCTAGGGAAACTAGTCCCATCGCTGTAGCTACTAAACTACCGATCACTAACCCCAATAAGACCGCGATCGAACTCAAAAAACCTTTCGCAAAGACTTGGATCGCTAAGATCAAGATCACTGTCATAAAGCCTAAAGTGATATTGGTGAGTGAACCAAAATCTTTAGCACTAGCATTGCCCCCACCGATATTTTGGACTGCTATCGGGATCAATGTCAGACCGATAACAGTGATCAACGTCCCTGTCACTACAGGGGGAAAGAGGCGTTTGACCTTAGAAAATTGGCCTGAGACCAAACAAACAAAGATCCCAGCCACAATGATCGCCCCATACATCGTCTGGATCGTAAATTGGCTCCCGATCATTTTTAACGGTTCGACAGCTTGGATCGCACAACCTAAGACAACGGGGAGACCGATCCCAAAATACCGATTGCGCATGAGCTGAAGTAAGGTTGCTAACCCACACATAAAAATGTCGATCGAAACTAGGTAAGTCATCTGTTCAGTGTTAAAATCCAATGCTGTCCCGATCAATAATGGAACAGCCACTGCTCCAGAATACATCGCTAATAAATGCTGTAATCCTAGTAAAGCTGCCTGACTGTTATTTGCTTTTTTCATCGTGTTATTCCCCCACAAAGTGCACTTTATCGCCTTCAAAAGAAGCGATCCGCGCAAGTGATTCCAATCTTACCCCGCGATCTTTGATCAACTTAGCCCCTTCTTGGAACGACTTTTCAACAACTACCCCAGCTCCAACGATATGGGCATTAGCTTGTTGACAGATCTCAAGTAAACCCAAGATCGCCTGACCGTTAGCCAAGAAATCATCGATCACTAACACTTTGTCAGACTCTGATAAAAATTTTTGATCGACTGAGATCGTATTGGTCACTTTTTTAGTGTATGAATAGACCTCAGCCATATAGACATCACTACCCAAAGTCGATGGCTTTTTCTTTCGCGCAAAGACCACTGGAACATCCATCACGAGTCCAGCCATGATAGCTGGGGCGATCCCTGAAGCTTCGACCGTCAAGATCTTTGTCACAGCCTCATCTTTGAATAACTGCTCAAATTCTTGGCCGATCTCATACATCAACTGTGGATCGATCTGATGGTTCAAGAATTGATTGACCTTTAACACATTTCCTGGTAAAACAACACCATCTTGTTTGATGCGTTCTTCTAATACTTTCAAGCTATATCCCCCTAAAAATAATAAAGACCAGACTTTGGCAATAACAAAAGTCTGGTCTCCTAACGTTTTTTTACTCATAGTCCAAGATTTACGGTCTTGGGTAGAAACTCGCCAACCAGATTATGGCATTATATAAGTAACCTGTAGCTAGAATAGCATAACTATTTTTCGTTTTCAAGCTCAAATATTCGGTTTTTACACCAAAACATTTGATCTATATCATAAATCATATTGATTTAAGTTGTACTGTTTGATCAATGCGATCAACTTTTCAGCATAATCGGGATCGGTCGCATAACCTTGATTTTGCAAAGCCCATGCTGCTTGTTCATAATTCTTAGCTTGCAGTACTGGTCCATAATGGTCGGTATTCCAGTCCGTTCCATTAACAAAGAGTTGTGTATGCGCCTTGACTGAATCTTCCCAACTGCCATAGACCGCAAAAGTATCCTTGATCGTGGTCCATTGTCCATCAACATATTCTTGCGTCGTCATCAAAGACCCATTTGGATTTTTGATCCCAAATAAGTTATTATACTTAGCAGAAAGTTCGCTTTTGCCCCAATCGGACTCTAAGGCTGCTTGAGCTAATGTGATACTAGCAAAAACACCGTATTGTCGCTGTTCTGCTTGAGCGATCGGAGCAAGTTGCTTGATAAAATTTTGTTTAGCTTGTTCATCATTTGAAATTGTCGTTTGCGGTGTCTCACTAGTAGCAAAATATTTATCCGCCATGCCCGTAAGAAATGTTACCGCGAGTAGCACTATAAAACCTAAAAAAAGTAACTGTGAGTAATTTTTCTTTTTTCTACGTGCCACAAAATACCGCCTTTCTAAAGAATCAAGAACCTACGCTTTTAATTTTCTCAGTAAAGGAAGCGAAACACTTGGGGCAATGATCGCTGCTAAAGCTGCTTCTGGCAAACCATTTGTTGCCACGACTCCTAATAGATATGGTAATAATGCCGCTACATCCAAGGCATACATCGCTGGTGCTTGTCCTTGGTAAAAGAGATAGATCTGACCTAAAACTAACAATGTATTAGTCAATGAACCTAAAACTGCGGCGACACCTGCAGCTAAAACCTTCGAAGCTATACGTTTAGATAACCACCTAAACGTATAGCCAGCCACTACCCCGATCAAGATCCGTGGTAAAACAGAGACCAGTGGATTAGTAAAGACGATCGTTGCTAAGGGACTTGTCGGCCAAACAAAAGCACGAACAAATGTGATCGTGCCCCAGACTCCACCGACGATCGCACCATCTTTAGGACCTAAAACGAGTGCAGCAACGATCACAGTAATGTGGATGATCGTTAAATTAAGTGGTCCGAGCGGGATATAGCCTAAAAATGGGATAAAATTTTGGATAATAATGATCGCTATAAATAGCGCTAAAAAGGCGATCTGTTGCGTTTTTTTTCGTTGTTTCAAATTAAACTTCCTTTTTTGTGATCTTTTTATAGATTATATTATCCCACGTTAAATATTACAAAAGAAAAGTTTGCTGATCACTTGTTAAGTTTATTTTAGTCATTTTTTGTTACGATGCAAGGAATTTTCCAAAAATTTAAAAAAGTCAGTTCTAATGCTTAAAACACTAAAACTGACTCTATATTACACTAAATAAATTGTAAGATCGCCATCAAGATCGGTACTACGACCACAAATAAAACAGTGCTCATTACGACCACATCGGTTGCATATTTAACATCCCCATGGGCTTCTTTTGCCAAAATAGGCAAGACGGCTAACATCGGTGTTGCCGATTGAACAACTAATGTTTGACGCATCAATGTTGGTAAGTCGATACCAAAACTTGTGCCTGCTTTGATCAATAAGATCAACACGATTGGTGATAATACAAAACGACCCAATAACGCTAAGATCGAATCGCGTTCGAAACGGAAATTGTTCAAACCTGCATCACACAACACGATCCCGATATAGATCAAGGACAATGGTGTCACTAAAGCACCAACATAAGACAAAGTTTGTCCCATAAAACTTGGTACTGGAATACCTAACAACAACCACACGATCGCTACGATAAAACCAACTAATGGCATTGGTAGGATCTTTTTCCAATTGATCTTATGAGCTTTCTTTTGACTCTTATCGACTGTTGGATCATCATTTGAGATCAAGTAAACACCAAAGGCCCAAGTTGAAACGGTATTGATGATGTAATAGATCAAGAAATAACTCATTGCCTTTTCGCCAAACAGCGCATTGTTCAAAGGCATCCCGATAAAGATCGTATTTGCGTTAACGACCGCGTTCATAAAGATCCCACGACGACCCGGCTTGATCTTTAAGACCTTAACTACCAACCAAGCGATCACATAACCAATGATCACACCCAGAGCTGGAAAAATGATACCTTTTCCTAAGCCTAAAAGACTTTCACGCGTCAAATGGTCCATCACGCCCATAAAGATAGAAGCTGGCAAAGCGATCTTGGTGATCAAAGATGCGATATTGCCACCAAATGAATCGGCAAACCAACCTGTTTTACGTAAAATATAACCAAGTGCCATGATCAATACGATCACAAGCACACTTGAGACGGAAGTTAAAAAAACTGCCATAATAATTCTCCTTCTTCTACCAAAGATAAAAGACCAACAAGTGGCCTTTTATCAATTTATTAATATTTAGGTTCCCACTTCATATCAGCCACAGCCTTTTTAGCGTCTGTCACGCCAGCAAGTCCTTGGTCGATCGCTGATTGTGCTACGACTTGAGCAACAGTTTGTGAGAATTCTTGTAACTTAGAAACTGGTGGTAACACCGCAGCGCCTGGTTGATCTGGATCAACGATGCCGCCTAAAGCGTGGGCTGCATCAGCCAACATCTTTTCGTTTAAGATCTTAGCTTTAGCCGCGATCGCACCAAAACCAACACCTGGATAGACCAATGCATTGTTTGCTTGACCGATATTGTAAGTTATACCGTTATATTCAATATCACCGGCTGGAATACCTGTTGCAACTAAAGCACGACCGTCTGTCCATTTCAAAAGATCTTCTGCTTTAGCTTCAGCCAAACGTGTTGGATTAGACAATGGGAAGATCACTGGCCGTTTCGTGTGAGCTGCCATTTCCTTAACGATACTTTCAGTGAAAGTGCCTGGTTGTGTCGATGTCCCGATCATGACCGTTGGATGAACTGCTTTAACGACAGCTTCTAAATTGGTCAATTCATCAGCATTATCAAATTCTGAACGTTTACGTACAAAAGCTTTTTGACCTGGCGTCAGATCTTCTGTGTCTTCGAATAAAAGCCCTTGTTTATCGACCAAGTAGAAGTGCTTTTTAGCTTCTTTCTCACTTAGACCTTCGCGAACTAATTCATCAAATAACATGTTGGCGATCCCGACACCAGCTGTCCCAGCACCGAAAGTCAAGAAGATCTGATCAGTGATCTTTTCTTTAGAAATGTTCATCGCACCCAAGACACCAGCAAGAGAAATGATACCTGTACCTTGGATATCATCATTGAATGTCAAGATCTTATCTTGATATTTTTCCAAGATCACCGCTGCATTCGAGCGCCCAAAATCTTCAAAGTGCAATAAACTTTCTGGGAAAAGTTTTTCTGCTGCAGCAACAAATTTGTCGACCATCGCATGATATTTTTCACCGTAAACACGTGCATGGCGGTTACCAAGATAAAGTGGGTCATTCAATAACGTTTCATTGTTTGTCCCAGCATCAAGTGAAACTGGTAAAACTTGAGCTGGATCGATACCAGCTGCGGCTGTATAGACCATCAATTTGCCGACTGCGATATCAACACCGTTAACGCCCCAATCCCCCATACCAAGGATACCTTCAGCATCTGTTACAACGATCAATCGAATGTCACGCCCGTCAGCTGCATTTTTCAAAGAATCTTCAATGCTGTCTTGATCATCAACAGAGATAAAAGCAGCTTCTTGAGGACGAGTGAAGATCTCACTATATTGTTCGATCGATTCAGCGATGACTGGATCATACACGACTGGCATAAATTCTACGATGTGTTGTCCCATCAAATAGTAGAATAATGTTCGATTAGTATTAAAGATCGTCATCAAAAATTGGCGTTGTTCCAATTGGCTTGATTTGCTCTTGAATTGACCGTAAGCTTGATCTGCTTGTTCTTGTAAAGTTTGGACCTTAGCTGGTAAAGTACCTATCAAACCAAGTTCTTTACGTTCTTCAACTGTAAAAGCTGTTCCTTTATTTAAAAATGGATCATTTAAAATATTCATTGTATCTGCCATTGCTATCTACTCCTTTTTCCTAGACCTCAATTGATGTCACTCATTTTAAAACGGTGTAATTTTTATAGTCAACTTTGTGGTACACTATTAGTAAAATTAATATGAGCTTTTAAAAAGCTGTCAAATCAAGGATCTGAAAATGAATATTAGAGATTTTGAATATTTCCACCAATTAGTCAAAGAAAAAAATTTTTCCAAAGTTGCCCAAATCTTTTCTGTCAGTCAACCAACTGTTACGTTAGCTATCAAACGGCTAGAAGAAGAATTTGAAACAACTTTCTTTATCCGTGATCGTTCACACAAAGAATTACTGGTCACCCCAAGTGGCTATCAATTCGATGCACATTTAAAAGTGATCTTAAATGAATTAACTATTGCCCAAAAGGAAGCTTTGCGCGCTAAACAAGAAAAGTTACTTTTTGGGCTACCACCGATCATCGGCAATTATTTTTTCCCCAATATCGTTTCTAAATTGATCGCCACGGGTCTGATCGAACAACTCGAGACCAAAGAAGCTGGTTCACAGGCTTTACTCAAACTCTTATTGGATGGATCACTTGATTTTTGCCTCTTAGGCTCACTTGAACCTTTGACCCAACCCTCCCTAAAAGCCGAAAATTTTGCCCAAACATCATTTAAGATCATCGTCAGCAAGCAACATCCCCTAGCACAAAAAAAGGCAGTCTATTTTTCCGAACTAAAAGATGAGCGCTTTATCGTGCATAATGAAGGCTTCATTCACGATAAAGTCCTCAAAATTTTAGCACAAAAAGAACACTTTCGACCTGATATCATCTACCGTACTAATTACGTCCACGTTTTAAAATCTATGGTCGCAAGCAATACTGGGATCGCCTGTTTGACAGACATTGCGATCAGTCCCAACGATGATTTTTCTGTTCTAGAACTTCTGGATGAACAACAGCCAAAATTCCTACTCTCGATCGTCACACGCGCGACCCAAATAATGACACCTGCTAAAAAGCAGTTGCTGGATATCTTACACGATGCGGTCTATCAATTCCCCTTTGAAAAGGAGGCTGAGAAATGACTTTAGCAAGATTTAACGCTCCACAACACCAATATTTCAAACTAGCTGTAACAGAACTCAAAGCACAAAAGAAACGCTCCCACTGGATGTGGTTCATGTTTCCACAATTACGTGGCTTAGGTAAAAGTCAGACCGCTTACCTATACGGAATAGCTGATCTCAATGAAGCCAAAGCCTTTTTAGCCGATCCATATTTAGGCAATAATTTACGTCAACTGTGCGAAGTTCTTTTACAAGTTCCAACCAATAACGCTAAAACGATCTTCGGTTTCCCCGACGATCTAAAGCTCAAGTCATCAATGACACTCTTCGCTAAAGCCAGTACCGAACCTATTTTTCAAGCTGTACTGGATAAATTTTTTCATGGAAAATACGATCAAAAGACACTCGTATTACTAAAAAATACGTAAAAACAAGCCCCTACCAGTAGCATCGTGGTGGGGGCTATCTATACGTGCTGACTGCATTGTCAGCACACTCTATCTTTATATACTATTCTTTTCGTAAAGCTTCAACTGGGTCTAATTTTGAAGCGCGATCGGCTGGCAAAAGTCCTGCTAACATACTGATGACTACACTGATCAAGATACCTGCCAAAATATAGTTAGTCGTCATCATCACTACCGACACTTCAAACTGAGCTACCGTAAAATAGTTCACTAAAACTTGCAAGATCCAAGTCAACATGACTCCAAGTATCCCTGAACTCAGACCGATCAAGAAAGCTTCTGAAACAAAGATCCGACGAATATCTTTTCTTCTAGCACCTAAGGCTTTTAAGACCCCTATCTCTTTAGTGCGTTCAACCACTGAAATATTCAAGACCACTAAGATCATGATCGCTGAGACCACTAACGAAACTGCTGCGATCGCGGCTAAGACATAACTGATCACATCCATCATTTGGGTGAACATCTCAGTCATCGTTTCTTGCATCGAACCACTAAAGCCGAGCTTTTTGACCTCATCTTTGATCTTTTCGGTATTATCTTTATTCTTAGTATAGAGATACACAACATTAGGCTTTAACGTTTGTCCATTTTGAGCAAAAATCTCTTTTAGATCACTATAACGTACGATCGCAGTGCTGAAGTTAGACCCCTGCTGTTCATAGGTCCCGCTGACTTTTAATTTTTGCTCGACTTGCTTACCATCGATCGTTAGTTTGAATGTTACTTCTTTACCAACAATATTCTTGGCTAAAAGATCTGCTGTTCCCTTATCAAGCAATACTTCATCTTTTTCAGGTGCTTTACCCGAAACGATACTTGATTTGGTGATATTGCTCGACATCGTCTGTAACGTCATGATCGTAGCATTTTTATCACCATAACTAATACTATTTGTACCTAATGAAAGGGTCGAATAGCCCTTCTCAAGACGATCGACATGTTTGATAGTTTTAAGTTTTGTGATATCTTTTGTTGTAAAATCATTATCTGTTCCTGAGCCCGTCAAAGCTGCCATATTATTTTGCTGTATTCGACTGATCTCTACATGATCGTCCATGGCCGGTTGCTTATCGGGATCGGGCATCATACTTTGACGATGTACTTCCGTCACATTAGGATTGGTGTAACTATTCATCGTGTCTTTGATATAAGTAGTTACACCTCGCCCGATCGATAACATCAAAACGACCGCCATGATCCCAATACTAGTCCCAAAGGCAACTAAAGCATTGCGGCCTAATTTAGCTTCCATGTTGAGAAAGGCTAATCTGATCGCATTGAATAAGCTCATATTTTTGACCTTGATAGCGTCATGTTCTGCTTTCGTCGATAAGGGTTCTAACTTACCCGTCACCTCATCTGAGATCAATTTTCCATTATCGATCCGCAAGATCCGAGTACAATGAGCAGCTACACGATCTGAATGAGTCACCATCAAAACTAGCTTGCCACTTTGAGCGATCTCTTTGATCAAAGCCAAAACATTATCCGTCGTTTCAGCATCTAAAGCTCCCGTAGGTTCATCAGCAATGATAACATCTGGATCATTGATCAAAGCCCGCGCGATCGCAACGCGTTGCTTTTGTCCACCAGATATCTGATCTGGCTTTTTATAGAGATGATCTTTTAAACCAACTTTTTCTAACAGTTCCTTAGCGCGTTTGACCCGCGTCTCTTTATCGATATTAGACAAAGTCATCGCTAATGCAACATTATCGATCAAATTCAAATGGGAGATCAAGTTGAAGTTTTGAAAGATAAAACCGATACTTTTCTTATGGTAATCAGCTAGTTCTTGGGCAGTGTAGTCGCGCAAATTTTTCCCCCGATAACTGATCTCACCTTCAAAGTCAGAATCTAAACCACCGATCAAATTCATCAACGTGGATTTTCCACTCCCTGATTCACCGAC
Source organism: uncultured Ligilactobacillus sp. (assembly GCF_948826705.1). NCBI lineage: Bacteria > Bacillati > Bacillota > Bacilli > Lactobacillales > Lactobacillaceae > Ligilactobacillus > uncultured Ligilactobacillus sp. Next base: position 3,980 of record NZ_CAQLEL010000061.1, on the reverse strand, counting down.
GATCGAAACTAATTCACCAGCTGAGAAAGTTGCATTGATCTTTTTCAATGCCTCAAAGAAGCCACCCCCAGCCAACTTATAAATTTTAACGACATTTTTTAATTTTAAGATCTCCATCCTGCTCATCCTCTCCATATCTTCCTCCTCGCCATAATTTTAATATTTAATAATTGAACCGTCTACAAAAAAAGACTAGCGACAATTGCCCCTAGTCTAAGATGATTTAACTATGCATGTGCTCTTCTACCAAAGATAGCTGACACAATAAGTACCAAGATCACCGCACCAATGATCGATGGAATGATCGCCATCCCTGCGAGTTGTGGCCCCCAAGTACCTAGTAAAGCTTCACCCAATGATGAACCGATCAGACCAGCTAAAATATTACTGATCCAACCCATCGAACCACCATTTTTCGTCAAGGCACCGGCGATCGCACCGATGATCGCACCAACGATCAATACCCAAAGCCAATGTAACATTTAGATCGCTCCCTTACTTATTTTCGTCATCTTTTTCAAATTTTTCTTTTAGCTTTTCAGCGCCCTGTTCGATATCTTCTTTTAGGTCGGCTGCTTTTTCACGCGCTTTACCCAACAAACCTTGTGCTTTACCTTGAGTCTTACGTACTTTGTCATCGGTCAATTTCCCTTCGGTTTCTTTGACCTTCCCTACAGCTTCATCTTTTAAGCCTTTTAATTTTTCTTCACTCATTTTTTGTTCTCCTATTTATTATCTTGTTGTAATTCTTCCTTAGTCTTTACGTCGTTGATATGCATTTCAAATTTCACTAAATTCAAACCTGTCATCTCGCGTAAAGCTTTTTGGACTCTCCTTGAGACCTCTTTAAAGATCGTCTCTGCGCTTTTACCATATTCGATCGTAGCGTCCATTTTGATCGCTACTTGCTTTTCACCGACTTCGGCTTCGATCCCCTTGGTCTTATCGGTTCCTTGGGTCAGCTTATCGGTAAATTCACTAAACATATTTCCATCAAGCGAAATGATCCCGGGAACTTGGTTTGCTGTGATACCTGCAATTTTCTCGATCACTTGATCATCAAAGGTCAATTTCTGTTCTAACTTTTCTTTTTCCATATCGTTTACCTCGCAATTTCTTTTCATCCCTAGACAATAGTAACTTTTTGATCATAATGATATGGTTTAAGTTTTAAATCTAAACGTCTTAGTTCGATATTCAACATCTCCTTTAAATCACGCCTCACAGTATGGGTGAGTTGTGACTCTAACACTGTAGGATCGGTCGCTTGCGATAACATCGCCAAAACAACTACATCAGCTTGCTTCCGATTAGATAACAACTTAACTTTGACCTCAATGTTAAACAGATCATACTTACCAAGCGTCAAACGAACATTATTCTCAACTGCTTTTTGATCGATCTGAACCTTATTAGCATGATCGCGATGGATCGTCATACTGCTCTGTGTCGTCGGGCGACTGATCGTCCAACTAAGCCACAAAACTGCAAGTACAACTAGATATATCCCAAGTCCTAAAATAACTTTTTGACCCAAGTCAGTCAGTAGATAACCAAAAATATTTTGGAAGATACTTGCCTGTGGGAAAAACCACCAAGCGATCACGATGCCTCCTAAAGCAGCTTGGAGAAACATTCCAAAACAAATACTCCATTTGATCCATGCTTTCATGACATCACGCCTTTCTTGTCCCTACCCTAACCCTAACAGGTATCTCACTTTTTTGCATGTCATTTCGTAAACAAATCAAACTTCTTAACTTAAAATAAATAATATTTAATTTTTTATTATTTTTCAAAAAAAAGAGGCTTTTGCATCACAAGCGACACAAAAGCCTTAAATCATCGTTTCTGTTCAATCCGTTTAAAGAAGAAACTCTTTAACCAATTACGATTTTTCTTTAGTTGTAAATAAGCTACCGCTGCGAAAAGCAATGCACCGATAAAGTCAGCAAATAGATCACCCATCGTATCCATCAACGCAGCGCGTCCAACTAATGGACGTCCTGCCTGCATATAACGTTGAAGATTCATACCAAAACTATCACACGTAAACTCATAGAATTCCCATAACACACCACAAAAAACCGCAAAGGCTACACTATACATCCCAATAAAAAAGGGTGAGATCTTTTCAATGGCATCCTCTGGAACTAAAGCGCCAAAGGCTGAAAAGGCGAAGCCACCTAACAACGCACCACTTAACAAATGCAGACCTTTGTCCCAATATGGAACACTATAAAAATGATAGACCGTCCCTAAATAAACTGAACCATAGATAAAAAGGGCAAAAAATAAATACAAAGTCGGTGGTAAATAGATCCGCAAGCGCTTAGTAGCCCACTTAGGGATCAATACGATAACTAAACCTAATACGATCTCAAGTGCTAAAAACCAAGCCGCGCCTTGATCTGCCATAGGACCTGATAAGGCATCTTTAACGGTAAAACCCAATGATAATACCATTGAAATAACGACAAACAGTAAAAATATATTCAAACAACGTTCACTAAAACTGCTTTTTTGCATGTTTTTCTTCCCTTCAAAAAATACTGCTATGTATTAATTAAAGGACAAGCACACAAATTTGGCAAGCAATTATCATCAAATCGTTGGGAAAAGCCCATAATTTTCCGTTTCGAGCACCTTAGTTTTGATCTTGCGCTCCAACAATCCCTCTTGTAGTAATGGAAGTTTCAGGCGTGATTGCTGGTCAAGTAAGAAAACGACCATTTCTGCCTCATAGACTCCAAATTCATCCGCAGCAAATGCAACAAGCTTCAAATGTAGATCTTCTGTCAACTTTTTCAGGGCTTGATCCAACACTTGCTGCTTTGAGTTATTACTCTTGATCAGTAACATATATATTCCCCCTAATTGTTGGTAATGCAAAAAGGTGACCCACATCAGGTCACCCTCATGCCAATAAGTATGAACAAGCTTGATCAAAAAAGATCGACTTTCTGCCATTATAGCTCATAGTGACAGAAAAATGTTTTATCAGGTCTTGACTGATTTCAGGACGACAAGCTTTTAACGCCCTAAGGCTAATACAATGAGGCTTCACTGCTCAGCCTAAAACTTGAAAATGACAGGATATAAAAATTATGCTATGATTGTTTCAGAATACTTGATCAAAGCTAATCAGCTAATTGTTGGCGCAATCGCTGGTATAAGTTTCAATATCGTCAATGGACATGGATCAACATACGGGAAAGCAATACTGATCCTTTCAACAAAGTAAACAAAATAGAGACACTTTTTATATATACCCAAATTCTTTACATTATGAATATATCACTCCAAAATAGGTATGTCAACAAACAATCTTCATTTTGCATCCACTTTTTCCATTGGCGCTTCATCTGGTCAAATTGATAAAGGAGGTGTGATATGGAGTCAACGATCCCCGAAGTGATCATCACACTTCGAGAAAGTCATGATCTATCACAAGCACAATTAGCTAAGTTGATGGGATTAAATAAAAATGTTATGGGTCGGATCGAACATGGCGATCGCCCATTACGAGCAGAAGAGATCTTAAAACTCGCTGAGATCTTTGATGTTTCAACTGATTTTATCTTAGGCAAAAAGTCCGCGGATGTTCCTAAGGGAGAAGCACTTTATCACAAACATAATGAACAAACTGCAAAAGATCTAGCACGCAAGATCAAAGACTTGATCGATCTTACTGAAAATGAGCCCGATCTAAACTTTGATGGCCTGCCTTTAACAAGTGACAATCGTAAGTTACTTGTCAACGCCCTTGAGATTGGCCTAGAACTCAGCCAACGCAAGCAAGCAGAGCATTATGACAATAACTAGAAAAGTTCTCTAAAGGCTATAATGCCCTCTAAGTATACAGATGAAATAGAAAATTCATCTTATACTTGGAGGGTATTTTATATGTCTAGGAAATCAAAATACAGTGCAGAACAAAAATTAGCTATACTAAATGAACTAACTCGTTCTAATATCAG
>NZ_CAQLEL010000060.1:0-1212 GCF_948826705.1 uncultured Ligilactobacillus sp. | reverse complement strand
TGGGGGTGTTAGAAGATGAGAATTGATGTAGGCGAAGTCTTAGCGACCAAAAATGAGTTGTCACGGACAAAGATGCGCCTTTTAGGAAGTTTGAGTGATGCTAAAATGGCAGCTGATTCAGTCAAAACAAGTAATGCATTGGCAGGTCAAGTAAAAAAAGCCGTTGAAGCAGAATATGCTAACTACAAGATCCCGTTTATCACAGTACTTGAAGAAGCATTGATCGGTCTGGTCAATACCTTTGATCAAAAGATCGATGACTTCAAAGAGATCGTTAAAGAGACTGCAGATAATGCGGTGATCGATACTCAAACGATCGATGAATTAAAACAAACACTTTGTAGAAGGCAAAATGAACTAAAAGAATTGGATGCTTCGTTTAAAAGGACATACAGTAGTGTTTCAGATATCGTCAGTGTGCATGTGCCGAGTATCAATGGGACAGCTAACGCGTTATCCGATACGAGAAAAGTGTATGAGAACACAAAACAACGACTCACACGCTTTGAAAATCAAAATGAAACTTTTAAAAAGATCGATGAACAACTCGAGCTACAGCAAAAAGCGGTCGGTAGTATCGGAACTGAAATTTCTAAGGGCTATGGGACATTAAACACAGGTTCGTATCTATTCAACACTGATTATTTGATAAGTTCACAAAAATTCGACAAGGATATGCGCGCAACAGTGATCAAAAGAAATCCAGCATTGGAGATGTTGAGTGGCACAGATCTAGATACACGAACATTGAACGATATTTCAAAAATGATCGGTGATCTAAAATGGGGCAAAGGTAAATATAAGGTCGCTAAAGATACACAAAAGTATTTGGTAAGTGCATATTTAGTAGCTGCCTTAAAGCAAGATAGTAAAGGCCGGATCGGTTTTAAGACAGCAGAAGAGTTGTACAAAGAAATAGAAAAACATCTCCCAAAAGCTGCCCGAGAAAAGTTAGAAAAACCTTTGAAGAAGCTGATCGAGCATTTGGATAACAAGTATATCGTCAAAGCATTTCAAACCTCAAAATCAGGGCTATCCAAGAAAAACATGCGTGTTTTGATCGATATCAAAGCTAATGTCGTCAAAGGCGGTGAAAAATTAGCCAAACAATTGTATATCTACGATACTAAAAAGATCGTATCTCCTCAGCAAAAAGGCAGCTTGAAAGTCAAAGACTATCTCAAAGAAGCCAAGAGCAGTGCCTTAAAAGAG
>NZ_CAQLEL010000059.1:0-1288 GCF_948826705.1 uncultured Ligilactobacillus sp. | reverse complement strand
TTCAGTTTGATATAATACTTTCTCTCTTTGACCACATAATTACCTAAGACGTAAGCCCGCATAATTCTTTTTGTAAAAGCCCATCGGTCAATCTCTGGATATTTTGTAGCCTGTTCAGCCAACCTGCTAAAAAACTCTAGGTTAATATTGTGGTCCAGAGACGGTAATCTTCTATTTTTATCAAACCATTCAGCTTCTTCGGGAGTTAGCACCACCCGTTTAATGATCTCTTCATTGCTGGCCAGCTTGTACCAGCCTCTTTTGTTCATCATCTCTTGCTTCACTTTATATGCCGTTCCTTCAGCATTACTTAAGGCATATACTTCAGCTTTGTTGATCCAAAAATCTTTTTCTTCTGTCATTTTGTTAACTCTCCAAATTTGTATTATTCAAAAAAGCGCTTTTTTTGATTATTCGGTGCTAAAACCTACCGCCTATTGTTAAAAATAGCCACTTTTTTCATTTTTCATCATTCGCAAATGCGATAACGCTCATAAATAGCATGAACGCTATCAGCATCAGCCACTTAATCACGAGCATTGGCCTGCACGCTCCATTCTTCTAACTCGTGTTTATGCCATTCCCGTTTAAAAGTCTGTGCTAAATCTTCCCATGATCCATCAAGCATATACGACTCACGTAAAGCTTTTAAAAACGATCGTTCTCTCTCATTCCACCGCTTCTGGTTTTGAATATCAGTTGTAGACTGCTCTTCGATACCTTGCAGATAACCGACCGATACACCGAAATAATCAGCTAGCTTTATCCATGTTTCAAGTTTAGGATCCCTATCACCTTTTTCAAATAATGAAATAGCTTGTCTAGTAACGCCAATTTCATCAGCTAATTTTTGCTGACTGATACCTTTTTCAAGTCTTATCTCTCTAATTCTGTTTCTCAACTTGTGCACGCTCCTTCGCTCGTTCTAATTTCTTCTGACGTCGTTTGCGCTTGTCACGCTTGCGACTGCGTTTCTTTCCTGTCATTTGTCACCCTCCGTTGCATTCATAAAATACAAGTACGTTTCAACTGCAGTTACAGCCTGTATCATTGCCATTGTTGCTCCTTCGATATTATCGCCAAAAATCTTGTGTGCAATTTTTCTGTCGTGCAACTTACAACCATATTTAAGAACGATTTCACTTATCGTTTCTTCGTTCCATCGCTCCTCAACACCGTTAAGGCCAGCGTTAACATACGTATAGCCATCATCGGACAACATTTTGTCATCAATCACCACAAATGTTATATTATCCCACAGTACATCTGATGCGCCTGTGATTATCTC
>NZ_CAQLEL010000058.1:0-8006 GCF_948826705.1 uncultured Ligilactobacillus sp. | reverse complement strand
GTAGATACATTCAATGGCGTCTTCCAAGCGTATTTGGTTTCCTTTGGCAATTCTGACTTATTAGCTACACCACTTTCTGCTTGTGGCGTTTGGTCTTGGGCAGTTGTCACTTCTTGACCTTGTGGAGTGTATTTTTCGGCATCTGTTAGTGTTTTTTCTGGCGTTTTCGTGACTACCACTTTTACTGGTACTTCTTCTTGACTTCCATCTGGATAGGTCACCACTACTGTGCCTTGCTTTTCTCCTGGGGTAGATACATTCAATAGTGTCTTCCAAGCGTACTTTGTTTCCTTTGGCAATTCTGACTTATTAGCTACACCACTTTCTGCTTGTGGCATTTGGTCTTGAACTGTTGTCACTTCTTGGCCCTGTGGGGTATATTTTTCAGCATCTGTTGGTGTCTTTTCTGGATCTTTACTTGGTACAAGCGGTGTCACAGTTACATCTACTGGTACTTCTTCTTGACTTCCATCTGGATAGGTCACTACTACTGTGCCTTGTGTTTCTCCTGGGGTAGATACATTCAATGGCGTCTTCCAAGCGTACTTGGTTTCTTTTGGCAATTCTGACTTATTGGATACACCACTTTCTGCTTGTGGCACTTGGTCTTGAACTGTTGTCACTTCTTGACCTTGCGGAACATATTTATCTACATCCAAAGTATCTTCTGGAACTTTATTTTTATCGGCATTCGGATCGCTCACAAGAACTCGAACCAACACTTCATCTTTTGTTCCATCAGGATATGTGACTACTACTTTACCTGGTTTTTCACCTAAAGTATAAATATTTACTGGTGTTTTCCAACTATACTGGGTCCCAGTTGGCATAGAAGCCGTATTAGCTACCCCTTTCTCAGCTATTGGCTCTTTATCTAAAGTAGTATATACATCTTGCCCTACTGGATCATTGAGTTCTGCCATGTTAGGTTTAACTTCAACGGATACTGGCACCTCTAACTTTGTGCCATCAACAAAATCAACATTAACAACTCCTGATACCTGACGCTCAGGTCGTGTTAGATCTGGTCTAGTTTTCCAACTGACATCAGCTACTGCAGCATGGTGTTTTTCTGTTAGTTCAGGCATAGAAACTACGCTTTGTGCTTGCGGTAAAGTCTGAGGCAGATCACTTGTAGCACTAACATCTGGTTTAGCACTTGCACCATACATTGTGACCACTACCGGTAAATTGCCTAGATCCGGAAACTTACCCAATTTTGGAAAGTCTACTTCTTGATCTACTACATTTACTGCAGCTGAAACTGAGGATGTTTCAGTATCAGAACTATCTTTAGGTACTACTGTTGTCGGTACCTCTACCCAAGTTACCTTTACTCCATTTAATGCTTTACCTGTTGTTTTCTCAGTAAAGGTTCCCTCACTATTTGGAGTATACTTAGCGACTTGGAGATATTTCCCTGTTTTATCATCTCTAGTGTAAGCTGTCAGACTATTTACCGCCTGAACTGGATCTAAAACTAAATTCTTATCGCTGGTTTTATGAGTAAAAACAGGTTCAGTCTTACCAACTAACATATTTTCACCGTTGAAAACTACTCTTTGATCACTATCTAGCACCATTACTGGAACATAAGCAACCACTTTTTGACCATTATCAAAACTTGCCTCAACTGAAACATTATGTAGCCCTAAACTTGTAGCATCAGTTGGGGATACAGTTACTTTGCCTGTAGTATCAACTTTCACCCAAGAAAGATCGTTATTTTTATCAAATAGTTTATATGTTGCACTACTTGGCAGATCATTATTTCGATATGATACAACTTCACTTTGATTCTCATTTTTCATCACTACTAAGGGCCGATAGAATGGCGAATATACTTTCAGATCGCTTCCCATCTCTAGATCTGTCGCACTCCACCAATTAAAGTAATTATTGAAATCATCTTTAGCTTCCTGTGGTGTTTCTTGGTTGAAACTAACGCTAGATACAGGTGAAAGACCAAATGGTGTCCCGGAAGTATTACCATTGCGATAATTCATCGAATAATCGCCTAATCGATTGACAGATTTTAATTTCTCTACATCCCACTGATAATTTTTAGCTTGTGAGACGGTTTTGTTATTGTATCTGACATTCCCAAGTGTTCCATATTTTACTGGTACACTTTTATCGGTATCGGCTGTCACAGTTATTTTATTATCGATAGCTTCTAATCGGAAAAGCATCCCCTTTTGTTTACCTGTGCGCTCCATCTTGAAAAGTTTTGGTGCTACTACATTGACGCGATCAATTGATCCAATCCCCCACATCGAGACCATTCCCAAAGGGTAGACCGGTGAATGTTCGCTATCAGTTATCCCTAAGTAAGAATAGTAACCTAAATTAGAATGTGTCAAACTATCTTTTTGCAAAGCATCTTCCAAGACAACTGAGCCATGATCGACATCTAACGAATTTGTACCATTATTACTACCGGTGCCACCAAAAGAAAGTAATGGCGTAGCAGCTTGCTTAGTTGCATCATCTACTTTGCGAACGACCTTTAACAAAGCATCCTTTTTGACTACTAACGCACCATGCACATTACCTACTGTGACCTCAGAATTATTAGGTCTATTACTGCTGTTGAGATCTAAAGTGATCACACCTGAATGAGCACCTGCATCATTAGCATCAAGACCTGGATTAGTCACTCCATTATTATCCTGGTAGGTTTCAACAACTAACTTAGAACCCTCATTTAAAACTAGATTATCTGGATTAAAGACTGCATTCGAAACACCATGCCCCATCTTAAAAGTTGCCTTGGCACCCTTTTGCATTCCAAAAGCATGATTATTACTTATAAAATAAACGCCTCGTGTATTAGGAGATCCTGTCGCATTGACGACTAGTTCTCCAGTCGAGCCAACTACAAGGTCATTTTGGGTATTAGCAGATGCACCCAACACCACTGCAGCCACGACACTGGTCGAATTTTTATCTTTAGTAGTAGCATCGACCGTCAGTTCACCATCGACTTTAACGTCACCATCAGTTACATAGACTGCACCAGAATTCTCTACTAGGCTACTCGAACTACCACTTGGAACTCTTACATTAGAGGCTGTTGTATTAGCTTTAACTGATAACTTAGCACCTTTTTTTACATCTAACGATCCTGCTGTAAGATTTTGCAACCGATTACTTTTAGAGTTATTTGTAGTCAAGACAACATCTGCCCCACTATTTACGGTCACTTTTCCATCAGCGTAAATATTTTGTGCTGTACTTGTATCATCAACTCCTGATGTTAGAACAACTTTTCCACTGAGTCCAACTGTATTTGCAGTAACATTTGCGCTCGGGGAATTTTCAACATAAGTCGGGGTCGCAACGGTATCGCGTAAAGAAACATCTGCATTAGGAGCATAGACCAAAACTCCATTACCACTGGCTAAAACATTATCAAATGCCACTTTAGCACCAGACCCATTATTTTGGAAACTAACTACCCCGTAACCTCTTGGATTGTTAGTCGAAACATTGACATTTTTAAAGGTAAGATCCCATTTATGCTCGCCTGTTGCAGTTTTATTGTAAAAATAAAGCGAATAATCACCTAAATTTAAGCTCGTTGTTTTATCATCATCTACTTTAGATCCCCACACGGTAACCTTTCGAGCTGAACCAGCTTTATCCACACTGACATAGTCATCTGTATTATTGACAACATCCTTATCCAAAACGATCTCAGATACATTCTTATCATTCAAAGCAGTCTGAAACTGTAACATATCCGAAACATGGCTAGCCGTTTGACTTGGTGTTTCCACTTGTAGATCAGGTGTTTGTGAGGACGTATCGTTATCGGTAGTATCAGAGCTAGCTTGTGGTGTTACATTGCTGTCAGTACTCTCTGGATGAGGTCGTGGAGTCACACTATTATCAGGACCTGAGTAGTCTTTTGGTGTCTCATTGCTGTCAGGTGTTGCTAAATTGATCTGCGGTGCTTGATCTGCAACACTGTTCTGGACCTTTTCAGTTTCTGGAATAGTAGCTGGAGTATCTGCTGACTTTTGTACTTGATCATCACTTGTAACTTGTTGTGCCGTTGAAGCATTATTTTGATCAGCTAAAACTTGGCTTGAACCCCCATACAACGCGAAAGTCGTTCCAACTAAAACCGAGGCAACACCTATTGTAAATTTTCTGATCGCAAATTTTTGACGTTTGGGTGCTAACTTCTCGGTATATAGATTTGTATTATTTTTTGAAAGCATATTTCTTCACCTATCTTTAAAATATATGCTTCCCCTGTACGATCCTGCTCAGTTTTGTTATAGTCCTTTTTACAGAACAAAACAACTTTTCAAGTTACTTATTTGTTGCATCGTACCATAATTATTATTTTATACAATAATTAGCTATGATATAAATAATTAATATTTAGTGTTTTACCTATTGACACTCAATATATATCGTATACCATATTAATAAATCAAAAAAGGGGGCTCGGCTATGCCAAAAAGTCATAATGATAAAATGTTACTGCTCAAAGATCACGTTACTGCTAGTAATATCAAAGTAGGTGAATATACGTATTATGGCACTGATGGACAAAAAGATGTTATATTCGAACGCGATAACGTTCTCTATAATTTTCCAGGTCACGGTGAGCTAATAATTGGAAAATTTACATCGATCGCTAATGGGGTTGAATTTATCATGGGGGCTGCCAATCATCCCATATCAAGTTTTTCGACCTATATCTTTGGTGAATATTCAACAGATTGGTTGCAAAAGCAAGGGATGACTAAAAAAGATATGCCTGACAAGGGAGATACTGTGATCGGAAATGACGTTTGGATCGGGAGAAAAGCTACGATCATGCCGGGAGTAAAGATCGGTGACGGTGCGATCATCGGAGCACAAGCTGTCGTCACCAAAGATGTTCCCGCCTATGCTATTGTCGGAGGAAATCCTGCTAAATTGATCCGTTATCGTTTTGATGAAACTACCATCGCATTTTTAAAAGATCTAAAATGGTGGGATTTTTCACCAAAACAGCTTGAGCAAGCGATCCCTTATCTCAGCACACTTGATTTGAGTACTGCTAAACAAAAATTACTTACTATAAAAAATGACCACCTTAAATAACTATGACGATCAAAGGCAAGCCACTGACAGTTTACATCAGTGGCTTGCCTTTCCATGCACATCATCTATATTAGATAATTTTGGCTTTAAACACTTAAAAGTGGTATATTACAGCTGGAACTATGAATTTTATGAGGAGGGGTTGTTTTGCTCAGAATAGATTGGTGTTTTCGCATGCTTTTAGCTGCATTATGTGGCGGGATCATCGGATTTGAACGAAAAAGTAAGGCTAAAAATGCCGGTATCCGCACTCACGCCTTAATAGCTGTTGGAGCGGCAATGGTAATGATCATTTCAAAATATGGCTTTTTTGATCTAATAAAGATCACACATAGTAATTGGGCTGTTGATCCATCACGGATCGCAGCTCAAGTTGTGAGTGGGATCGGTTTTTTAGGTGCTGGAACGATCATCAACCGTCATGATGAAATAATCGATGGGTTATCAACGGCAGCTGGGATCTGGGTAACAGGTGCGATCGGTCTTGCATATGGCAGTGGTTTGTATAGCATTGGTGTTATTGGTACTTTCTGTGTGCTCCTAACAGAAGTTATCGGAAAATATATGGATCAATTTGCACTTAGACAAGGTAAAGACTTTTCTTGTTTTATTCAATTAACTGGTAATATCGATACCCTGCACTCCATTATTGAGCACCTAGATCAAAAATATTTTAAATCTCCACTTAAATACGCTATTTATGATTATGGTAATGGAAAAATCACATGCCAGCTTTATGGCGAATTAAAAGCAAGTATTAGTTCTGAGCATGTTTTTACTTATCTCACTAAAGTAGAAGAGATCCAAAATATTGAACTAGAATGACATCAAGATCAACCTAATATTTTACATAAATCAAGATAAGGTCTGTAGCCTGATACTATGGACCTTATCTTGATCTCGTCTTACTTTTACAACGAAAAGAGTTTCATGGAAATAACTCACGCTATCTCCATGAAACTCTCCATAAACTTATACTACTTATCTTCTTTCTTGCGATACATAAACAATCCCAAAGTTCCTAGAGTCAGTGATAAGATCCCTAGACTACCCAAGATATTCTCTTTTTCGCCAGTTTGTGGTAAAATTTGCATCTCACTCCTATCAGTTTTTCTCGTAGGTGGTTGCTCATCTTTTTTAGTAATGACCTTTTGTGGGGAAACCATTTCATTTGTGATATCTTGGTTTGTCTCATTTCTTGTAATACCTTGGTCATTATTTGGCTCTTTTTCTTTAGGTGGCATACTTTTACTTTCTGTTGGTTCTGGATCTTTTTCGTATGGTACTGGTGTATCTTTCCCTGGATCATTTGGATCAGTGATCGGTGGTGGGATATAACCTTTTGTTGGATCATCTGGATCCACTGGTTTTAGTGGATCTCCATTTGGATCTTTTGGCGTATATCCTGGATATACGGATAGGATAGGGGCAGTTATGATTGTGAGTCGGATAGGACGATGGAAAAAACAGATTATCTGCATCGCCGGGGGATTTGCCATATGGGGAGCAGCCGTGTATGGGGAGACGGCGGACAATTCTTTGGGGCAGGGATATCTGGAGAGAGGAGGTTATGGGGAAGATAACCGGCATTATGAGATCGTGGCGGAGGGAATAGGCGAAGAGCCCATATCCTGCATCGTGGAGATATCGCCGGTACAATACAGCGCGGAAGAGGCCGCTGAGATTATGGAGACGCTTTCTCTTGAGCTGCCCCGGATGATTTTGGGGGAGAACAGGAGCCTGGACCAGGTAAGAACCGATCTGAATCTGCCGGATTCATTTGAAGGAACCGGTATTTGGTGTGTGTGGCAAAGCAGGGACCCGGAGATCATAGATTCTTATGGGAAAATAACGGCGGAAAAGATCGGGGAGGAGGGTGTACAGGCAGTATTGGGGGTTACACTGACGGACGGAAACCACAGAAAGGAGGGAGAGATTGAGATCCGGGTTTGTCCGGTGCTGTTAAGCGATGACGAAAAGGCATCTTCGCAGTTAAGGGAATTAATACAGAACGCCGATCAGCAAAATCCGGATAACAGAAAGGTGATGCTGCCTAGGGAATACAATGGAAAGACCGTGAGATACCGGGAGGCCCGTTCTTCCGAATATTGGATTCTTCCGGTTTTGGGCATTGCGCTGGCAGTGCTGCTTTACGGACGGGAAAAATCCAGAGAGGAAGAAGCGAAAAAGAAGCGGAAGCAGATGCTTGCACTGGATTATGCGGATGTAGTATATCAGCTGATGGTGTATATTGGCGCAGGGCTTACAGTGAGAAAAGCCTGGGAGTGTATTGTTGAAAATTATGAGAGAAGAAGAGAGGCAGAAGGGATGCATGCCCGGCCGGCCTATGAGGAGATGGCTCTGACTTTGAATCGGATTCGCTGCGGCGAACCGGAAGGCGCTGCCATTGAGGCATTCGGAAGGCGCTGCCAAGTGCAGTCTTACATGAAGCTGGCAAGCCTTCTGGAGCAGAACAGAAGGACGGGGACAAAAAATCTGAAGCAGCTGCTGGAACAGGAGATGATCACAGCATGGGAGGAACAAAAACATACGGCGAGGCGTATGGGGGAGGAGGCAGGAACGCGTCTTCTGGTACCTCTGTTTCTCATGCTGGCAGTGGTGATGGTGATTATTATGGTTCCGGCGCTTATGGCGGTGCAGTAAGAGTTTATGAAAACATGTACTTTAGATACAGCGAAATACGAGTAGGAGGAAAAACGAATGCGGGAAGAATGGAGAGCGTTTTTAATCGAAGAAGACGGGATCGGAGTGATTGAAGTTGTATTGATACTGGTGGTACTGGTAGGCCTGGTGATCATTTTTAAGCGACAGATTACCACACTGTTAGAAGGAATATTTAAGGAAATCGAAAAGCAGACCAAAGAGGTGGGAAATAATGG
>NZ_CAQLEL010000057.1:0-14515 GCF_948826705.1 uncultured Ligilactobacillus sp. | reverse complement strand
CAATTGCTTGATATCATAATTAGGATCTTCAGGTTTTAAATTCAACCCTTTTTTGATCGTAAAAACCAGTTTAGGAAAGATCGCCGTCCGCTTTTCTCGGCCTAACCCATCGATCCGGATCTTCAAGATCGATTTTTGGATCTCACGTGCGACCCATGAAGTTCCTAAACCAAACCCTAATGTGGTAAATGGGGTCTGCCCTTGAGAAGAAAAGAGAGTATTGATCTCATATTCAAGTGCTTGCATAGCATCGTAGATATCTTTTTTCGTCCGTTTTTTAGCAAATTCGATCTGCTTAGCTGGGTCTTCGATATATTCTTTAGATTCAGCTAAATGTTTATCATAATTTTTTAGCGCGAAGGGTTCTAAGACCTCATCGATCCGATCAGCCGAACAGCCACCATATTGACTAGAAGCAACATTAGCGATGATCTGTGACATTTGCGCAGTCGCGGTTTGGATCGAATGGGGACTTTCAACTTCAGCATTACCGATCTTAAAGCCATTTGTCAGCATCTCTTTAAAATCGATCAAACAACAATTCGTCATTGGACTCCAAGGAGTGTAGTCCAGATCGTGATAATGGATATCACCACGTAGATGAGCTTTAGCTACGTGCTTAGGCATCATTCGAAGTCCCAGCGTCTTACCGACAGTCCCAGCTGTCAGATCACGTTGCGTATTAAAAACATTACTATCTTTATTAGCATTTTCATGAACTAAACTTGGATCCTTAGATCGAAGACGCCCTAACCTGATAGTTGGGTCGGTCTCTTCTTGCCATTTAGCTTCATCAGCTTGATGGTAAACAACATAAGCCTTAGCTTCGGTATCATAGCCTAATTCATTTAGAGTAGCTGTCAATTTATCGTAGATCTCAGTGCTGGTAAGTGTTGTTTGGTCCGCTAACTTGGCAAGTAAAGCGAGAATAATTGCATCTGTATCTGTAGCCAAGCCTAGCTTACGCAAAACACTCTCCAACTTATAAAGTGCAAATGGCACCTCGTATCCATCTGTTTTGATGACCATCTTAGGTAATGCATACTTTTTTTGTTCCTTAAATTCCATCATCATCATCAGGTCCCTTCTACATCAGCTAAAAGTGAAAATGAACCACGATCTCAAATCATCATGGTCCACCTACAACATCCTAACTAACAAACTTATCTATATTAAATCCTATTTCCCTGTTGGTACTTTATATGATATAACCAATCGTAGCCAAACACAACATATAGTGTTTGGTTTCACAAAAAACACACTATATATTGAAAACAATATATAACGTTCGGAGCGCGCTCTTATCCTATTCAGCTCCGACTATCCAGTTGTGAAACTTTTTTTATCGGAAATTAGCTCTAACATGTCTAAAGTATTATACTTAAAGTGCAGATAATTTTAGAAAGCAGGTATCTTTTATGCAAGAAGAATTCCTAAATCAAATAGCTGACCAATTAAAACAAGGGATGACTGAATTTTTAGCACAGACTGATCTTAAAAAAAATGACATTTTTGTCTTAGGATGCAGCACTAGCGAGATCCAAGGCAAAAAGATCGGTAAATATTCCAATTTAGATGTTGGGCGTACAGTCATCAAAACTTTGACTGAGATCTTACCATCAGGGGTCCATCTTGCTGTTCAAGGCTGCGAGCATTTGAATCGCGCTTTGGCTATGGAACGTCAAGTCGCCGAAGATCACGGCTTAGAGATCGTTTCAGTTTGTCCCAGCTTACACGCAGGTGGAGCTGCACAAGTAGCGGCTTTTGAAACATTCAAAGATCCAGTTGAAGTAGAACATGTCACCGCCAAAGCCGGGATCGACATCGGTGATACTGCGATCGGAATGCACGTTAAATTCGTTCAGATCCCGGTCAGAACTTCGATCAAAGATATCGGTCTCGCTCACGTTACTTACTTAAGTTCGCGTCCAAAATTGATCGGGGGGCAACGCGCGATCTACAAATTTGAAAATCTGAATCAACAAGTTGATCCGTTAGAGCCATTAGCTTAATAAATATAAAAAGCTGGTAAGCCGACTCCAGATGGTGTGGAGTCAGTTTACCAGCTTTTTTAATTGTAATTTTTGAGCGTTCTTCTGATCTCACGTTCTTGATCACGGCGCTTGATCGTTTCTCGCTTATCGTAGCTGTGTTTACCTTGTGCAACTCCGATCAAAACCTTGGCAAAGCCATTTTTTAAATAGACCTTCAGCGGAACTAAAGTGATCCCCTTGCCACTAGTCTCATTAGCTAAACGCACGATCTGTTTTTTATGCAACAATAACTTACGATTGCGTAACGGATCATGGTTAAAACGATTGCCCTGAGTATATTCGGAAATATGCACATTCATCAGCCAAGCTTCGCCATTTTTGATCTGTGCAAAGCCATCTTTTAGGTTGATCCGGCCCGCACGTACTGATTTGATCTCAGTTCCTGTTAAAGCTACCCCAGCCTCAACAGTATCTAAAATATAGTAATCATGGCTCGCCTTACGATTTTGCGCTAAGGGACGCTCATGTTGTGCTTGTTTTGCCATTTATCTCAGTCCTCTTTTGTAAACTGCTATTTTTTATCACGACGTTTTTTATAGAATGGTTTACGTCCATTTTGAGCATTCAAACGTTGCGAATTATGCCGCTTATCCCGACGACCATTATTATTTTGATGTTTGAATGGACGCTTTTGTCCACGTTTATAGCCATTTTTTCGGTCAAATTTACGTTTTGGTGGCATCTCAGGTAATTCGACACCTTCTAATAAATCAGATTTTGGTGCTTTACCTAAGCTCAAAAGCTTAAAGTCGATCTCTTTTTGTTCAGCATTGACATTAACTAATTTGACACGGATCGGTTGCCCAATACGATAAGTTTGTTTTGTCTTACGTCCAACTAAAGCCATTTGCTTTTCGACAAAGATATAATAATCATCATTGATCTCACTGATATGGATCAGGCCTTCAACTGTATTGGGCAATTCAACGAACATCCCAAATTTAGTAACTGAACTAACGACAGCATCGAATTCTTCACCTATGTGGTCAGCCATGTATTCTGCCTTCTTCATCGCATCAGTATCACGTTCAGCATCGATCGCGCGACGTTCAGCTTGAGAACTATGTTGACTTACTTCTGGCAACTCAGCTTGGAATTTAGCCTGACTACCTTCACCAATACCATTTTCAGCATAGTAGTGGATCATACGATGTGCCATCAAATCAGGATAACGCCTGATCGGTGAAGTAAAGTGTGTATAATCTTTAGCAGCCAACCCAAAGTGACCCAACGGTTCTGGCGAATATTTAGCTTGTTGCATCGAACGCAATAACATCACTGATACCATTGGTTCTTCTGGCTTGCCCGCAACTTTCTTTAGGATCTTTTGAAGCATCTTAGGTTGAATATCGCTCACTTTACCAGTTACTTCGACTCCTAGACCAGATAACATTTCAAAGAAAGATTTGATCTTTTCTTCTTTTGGCGTCTCATGGATCCGATAAATAAATGGAACATGAAGATTTTTGTAGTGTGCTGCCACAGTTTCATTTGCGGCTAACATAAAGGATTCGACCATTCGCTCACTTGTCCCGCGTTCACGCAATTGGATATCGATCGCATGACCTTTTTCATCCACAATGATCTTAGCTTCTGTATCTTCAAATTCGATCGCACCACGGCGCTTACGCATCTTCAATAAGATCTTATGCAATTGGCCCATTTCTTCAAACATTGGGACTAATTCACGATAACGTTCTTTTTCTTTTTGATCATCTGACTCTAAGATCTTGTTGATCGATTTATAAGTCATCCGTTCGGTCGTCTTGATCACACTTGGGAAGATCTCATGTGAAACCACTTCACCTTGTGGATCGATCTCCATCTCACATGTCAAAGCCAAGCGTTCAACTTGTGGATTCAATGAACAGATCCCGTTTGATAATTTAGCTGGGATCATCGGAATGACCCGATCAGTCAAATAAACCGAGGTTCCTCGTTCGAATGCTTCTCTATCTAGTGGTGTATTAGGGGTCACATAATGCGATACATCAGCAATATGTACCCCTAAATGGTAGTTGCCGTTTTCTAATTTACGTACACTAACAGCATCATCTAAGTCTTTAGATTCAATGCTATCGATCGTCACCATCTGTTCAGCTGTTAGATCGCGTCTTCCAACTTTTTGTTCTGGCGTCACATGATCTGGGATCTGTGCCACTTGTTCCATAACATCTTCTGGGAATTTATGTGGGATATCGTGTTGATAGACGATCTGCAAAATATCGATCCCTGGATCGTTGACATTACCAATGACCTTAGTTGCGACCCCTTTGATGATCCCTGGAAGATCTGAACTAGGATAAGTCGTAATATCAGCTAAAACTATCTCACCTTCAACTGGATGTAATCCAGTATCTTCGACTAAAAAGCGGTAATTGGATAACTTTTTATCCCGTAAATGAACCGTTCCAATGATCCCACTAGGTACATTTTCATCCTTAAGTGGTTTGAATTCACCCACGACTTGAGTCAAATTGCGTTGAACGATCCCAGTAACTTTACCTTCGGGACGTTTACCGATCGCTGGATCTCCAGGTGTGATCATTTCGACCTCAACTTCATCTCCATTCAATGCTGAAAGAGTTTGTGTTGGATTGATAAAGTAATCTGGTTCTTCAGGATCGACCGTTACAAAGCCAAATCCGCGGTCATTTGCGTGAAAGATCCCTGTAAATTTAGGTGCGCTTTCATGCTTTACAGCACTAAAAAGGCCATCATCATCTAAGGCGATCACCTTATCATGTTCAAGTTGAGCGACTGCTTGGACAACAAAATTAAATTGCCCAGCTTTATTCATTTCTAATTTATCAGCTAACTCCTGAACAGTGAATTTCTTTTCAGGTTCAGCTTCAAAATAACTTATTAGTGATTCTTTTATCTTTTCTTTTTCCATTTAAATCCTCATCATCTTTTGAAATAATTAACATTCACTGTCATGACTTTTACTCGAAAAAAGCCCCCTGTGTTCATCATGCAGGAGGCTTTATCTTATAAAGCTAGTGTGCTGAAATGTATACTAGAGCTAAGGATAGCGCAAAGAATACGACACCTAAAACGGCCGTGACCTTTTGCATAAATGCTTCAAATCCACGTGGTTTTTGCTTACTAAATAATTCCGTTGCGCCACCAGATAAGGCAGAGGATGCATTGTCAGTCTTAGCTGGTTGCATTAAAACAGCAATAATGATCAGCACTGAAACGATCAGCAATAGTGTTAAAAGTATATTGTACAATCTAAATTTACCTCCTTACCCGCTATGGTAAACTACATCTATTATAATTTAGCATACTTACTCAAATTTTTCCAGTAACATTTCCCGCTAATTTGGTGGCAAGTCCGATAACTTAGTCAATTTATCTTTGATCAGAGCTTGCTTTTCTGGTGCGGTCAAGATAACTAAAGTATCCCCCGCTTTAAGTAATGTTTCTCCATGGGGCAAGATCTCTTTTTCACCACGACGGATCGTCAACAATAGACACTCTTTGGGCCATGCGATCGTCTTTACCTGACGCTCTTGTAATTTTGAACCAGCAAAGATCGGGAACTCAAATTGTTCATGCTGGTCGACTTTAAGCAGTATTTTCTGCTTAGCGGTATGGGCGCTTAAATTGGCCAACATCGCTTCATAGATCGGCTTACCGTGCAAAATATCACAAACCGCATAAGCCGTTAAGGAGACCAAGGCTAAAGGCATCAGGTGCTCTAAGGAACCGACCATCTCAGTTACCAATAAGATCGCAGTAAAGGGCGCTTTGCCGATCCCTGCAAAATACCCTGCCATCGCATAGATCATACAGTTAACTAAAAAAGCATCGGATAAGAGCCCCATTTGTGACAAAGCTTTCCAGTAAAGCGCGCCAAGTAAAGCCCCTAACGTCAAGATCGGCAAAAAGATCCCCCCGGGTAAACTAGAGCCATATGATAATGTAGAAAAAGCTAAGCGTAATAAAAATAAGCAAAATAAGCTACCTAGTGTCAAATGCCACGCTGGTAAACTGACGATCAAATTATTGCCACCACCTAGATACTGGGGCCAATACATCCCAATAAAGACCACTATGACCAACGGTATCGCTCCATAAAAGCGTGGTGAGAGCCACTTTATCTTTTGATATAGATAACTACTATTGAGCGTCAAAAATTCATATACTAAACCTAATAACCCCAAGAAGATCCCTAAAATAACTAAGGTCCAATAGCTACTTGGCGGAAAATTTTGATCATGAGGTAGATACAGCACTGGACGTGATCCAAAAAAGTTAAGCGAAACAAAATTAGCCATAATTGCTGCGGCCAGTGAAGTAGTCCAAACAAAAGATGAAAAATTATGATATATCTCCTCGATCACAAATAATGACGCTGCGATCGGAGCATTAAAAGCAGCAGCTAGTCCAGCAGCAGCCCCACCTGCCAGTAGACAATGTTGCTCACTTTTGGTCAGATGTAACTTCTGGGCAACGCCTTGCCCGACCATCGCTCCTAATTGGATCGAAGGGCCTTCTCGCCCTAAAAATAAACCTGAACCGATCGCTAGAACACCGCCGATCCATTTACGCCATAAGATCGACCACCAATCAACTTCAATTAGCCCAGCTAATTGACCTTCGACTTGCGGGATCCCAGAGCCACTGATATTTGGTTCTTTAACAAAAAAATGAGCATTCACGCCTAATACGAGCAGCAAAAAAATGATAACTACTGGCCAAAGTTTTGGTTCAGTCAATAATTTTGGATAAATATTTTGCATCACCTTAAGTAAATTTTCGATCACTGACCGAAATAAACTGACTACAAAACCTACTAATATACCAACTAGAGCTCCGCGAATGATAAAACGAAAGCGAACATAGTTTAGACTCTTTAAATTGATTTTTTTCATCTTTTCTTCCACTGCCTCTCCTAAACAGTGCCCCCTAGAAAATTTCATATGTAAAAACAAAAAGAGACCCACAACAGGTCTCTTTTTGCAGTAGCTATACTACTAGATTGTTAAGTCAATCAACTAATTATTTTTCTTCGATCGCTTGACGAGCTTGTTCACTCAAGTTGTAGAAGGAGTTGATACCTTTGTATTGAGCAACGCCACTTGTCAATTGATCTTCGATACGCATTAATTGGTTGTACTTAGCGATACGGTCTGTACGGCTCATTGAACCTGTCTTGATTTGGCCAGCGTTTGTAGCAACGACCAAGTCGGCAATCGTTGTATCTTCAGTTTCACCAGAACGGTGGGAAACGATAGCTGTGTAACCAGCTTCCTTAGCCATTTCAATAGCTTCGAAAGTTTCTGTCAAAGTACCGATTTGGTTAACTTTGATCAAGATGGAGTTTGCACAACCCATACGGATACCCTTAGCTAAGTATTGTGTATTTGTAACGAAGAAGTCGTCACCAACCAATTGAACTTTCTTACCAAGTTCAGCTGTGATCTCTTTCCAGTCATCCCAGTTGTTTTCATCGATAGGATCTTCGATCGAGATAATTGGGTATTTAGCAACTAAACCTTCAAGATATTTGATGAATTCAGCTGTTGTGAATTCTTCACCTGTTGACCAGCGAAGTTTGTACTTGCCAGTTTCACCATCCCAAAGTTCAGAAGAAGCAACGTCGATAGCGATAGAGATATCTTTACCTGGTTTGTAACCAGCTGCTTCGATAGCTTTGATCAAGTATTGTAATGGTTCTTCGTTGTTTGCGAAGTCAGGTGCAAAACCACCTTCGTCACCAACAGAAGTTACTTTACCATCAGCTGCAAGAAGTTTTTGCAAGTTGTGGAATGTTTCAGAACCCATACGAACAGCTTCTTTGATAGAAGAAGCACCAACAGGCATGATCATGAATTCTTGGAAGTCAACCTTGTTATCTGAGTGTGCACCACCGTTGATAACGTTCATCATTGGTGTTGGCAATACGTGTGCGTTTGTACCACCCATGTAGTTGTACAATGGCACTTGTAATTCATCAGCAGCTGCACGAGCAACAGCGATGGAAACAGCCAAGATAGCGTTAGCACCAAGTTTACCTTTGTTTGGTGTACCGTCCAAAGCGATCATAGCTTTGTCGATAGCGATTTGGTCTGTTACTTCGTAGCCAACGATTTCTTTTGCGATAATGTCATTTACATTGGCAACAGCTTTTGTAACACCTTTGCCCATGTAACGTGACTTGTCGCCGTCACGCAATTCAACAGCTTCGTGTTCACCTGTAGAAGCACCGGAAGGCACGATACCACGACCAAAACCGCCATCTTCTGTGTAAACTTCAGCTTCAACTGTTGGGTTGCCACGTGAGTCTAAGACTTCGCGAGCATAAATTTCTGTAATTGCAGACATAAAATATTACTCTCCTTTTAGTTTGATTGACTTTGAGAAATATTGTCCTCATCAATTATTTTAATGGTTTTAGCCTAAACTTTCAATCCATTTCATGAAGGTTCAAGCAAAAATTAATCTAGTCGTTAAAATTGACCAATTCTAGATATGATTCAGGAACTAATGAAGCCCCACCAACTAAGCCACCATCGATGTTTGGCTTAGCCATTAATTCTTTAACGTTAGCTGGTTTTACAGAACCACCGTATTGGATGCGAACTTTATCAGCAACATCTTGGTCGTATAGGTCAGCAACAGTCTTTCTTACAACTGCACAGATCTCTTCTGCTTGGTCAGATGTAGCTGTCTTACCTGTACCGATAGCCCAAATTGGTTCATAAGCGATCACAAGGTTTGAAACTTGTTCTGCTGTTAAGTCTTTAAGCGCAGCCTTAACTTGTGCTTGGACCCATTCTTCAGCCTTGCCAGCTTCACGAGTTTCTAAAGATTCACCACAGCAAACGATAGGTGTCATACCATTGTTAAAGATGGCATGTGCTTTTTTGTTGATGTCTTCGTCTGTTTCATGGAAGTAGTCGCGACGTTCGGAGTGACCGATGATCACATAGTCAACACCCATTTCTTTTAAAACTTTAGGTGAAGTTTCACCTGTGAAGGCACCTTCATCTTCAAAGTAGCAGTTTTCAGCAGCTACTTTTAATTCTGAACCTTTAGCATTTTCTAATAATGCTGGTAAGTCAACAGCAGGAGCAGCAATAACAGATTCTACTTCTGTTGCCTTTGGTAATTTATCTTTAACGGCTTTTACAAATTCAGCAGTTTGTTCTGGATTCATGTTCATCTTCCAGTTACCTGCAATAATTGGTGTACGCACGAAAATCATCCTTTCAAAGAAAATTGTTTAAACAAACTGGCAGGGGCAAAACATTACCCCTGTCAGCAATTGATCAATGGTTATTACTTGTCAGAGACGGCAGCAATACCAGGAAGTGTCTTACCTTCAAGATATTCAAGGGAAGCACCACCACCAGTAGAGATGTGTGTCAACTTGTCTGCGATACCTAATTTCTTAACAGCAGCAGTTGAGTCACCACCACCAACGATCGTAGTTGCATCTGTCAATGTGCCTAAGAATTCACCAACGCCAAGTGTACCCTTAGCGAAGTTAGACATTTCAAACACACCCATAGGTCCGTTCCAAACAACTGTCTTAGCATCTTTCAAAACACTCTTGAACAATTCAACAGATTTTGGTCCGATATCAAGTGCCATGTAACCATCAGGAATGTCACCTTCAAATACTTTTGTAGGTGCATCATTGTTGAATTCAGGTGCACATACGTTATCAATTGGTAAAACGATCTTGTCGCCAGCTTTTGCAAGCAATTCTTTAGCCAATTCGATCTTATCTTCTTCAACTAAGGAGTTACCGATCTTGATACCCTTAGCAGCGTAGAATGTGTATGTCATACCACCACCAACGATGATCTTGTCAGCTTTGTCAAGTAAGTGTTCGATAACACCGATCTTATCAGAAACCTTAGCACCACCTAAGATAGCAACGAATGGATGTACTGGGTTGTCAACAGCTTCACCCAAGAACTTGATCTCTTTTTCTAATAAGAAACCAGCAGCTGCTTGTTCCATGTTACTTGCGATACCAACGTTAGAAGCATGTGAACGGTGTGCTGTACCAAATGCATCGTTAACGAACACATCGCCAAGTGATGCCCAGTACTTGCCAAGTTCTGGATCGTTACCAGATTCTTTTTTGCCGTCTAGATCTTCAAAACGTGTGTTTTCAACAACTAAAACATCGCCATCTTCCATTTCTGCGATAGCATCTTCTAATTGTTTGCCACGTGTAGCAGGAACAAATGTAACTTTTTTATTCAAAAGATCAGCTAAGTGTTCTGCAACTGGACGTAAAGACAATTTTTCTTTGTCTTCTTCAGTCTTGATACGGCCAAGGTGTGAGAACAAAATAGCCTTGCCACCTTGATCTGTGATGTATTTGATCGTTGGCAATGCTGCTACCATACGGTTATCATCACCGATAACACCGTCTTTGATAGGAACATTAAAGTCAACACGAACTAAAACTTTTTTACCTTTAAGATCTTTTAAATCTGAAACAATAAGTTTAGACATAAGTAAGCCTCCATGTTTTGTTAAAAATAAAAGGCGGGAGGAGTCTGCCTCCCCCCGCCTCATAACCTGCATAACAAGTTAAAATTAGCGTTTAGCTAAATCTTAAAGCATGCTTGCAAATTTTTCCAATGTACGGATCATTTGTGCTGTAAAGCCAGCTTCGTTGTCGTACCATGCAACAGTCTTAACAACTTGTGCATCGCCTTCACCAACAACTTGTGTTTGTGTTGGGTCGAAGATAGAACCAAATGATGTACCGATGATATCTGAAGAAACGATACCGTCAGCATTGTAACCAAATGATGGGTTGTTTTCTGTAACTTTCTTAACTGCTTCGTTAACTTCTTCAGCTGTAACTTCTTTGTCAAGAGTTGCAACTAATTCTGTTAATGAACCTGTGATAACAGGAACACGTTGTGCATGACCGTCTAACTTGCCGTTCAATTCTGGAACAACTAAGCCGATAGCTTTAGCAGCACCTGTTGAGTGAGGAATTGTGTTTTGAGCTGCAGCACGTGCGTTACGTACGTTACCACCGCGATCTGGACCATCTTGTAATTTTTGTGTAGCTGTGTAAGCGTGGATAGTTGTCATTGTACCAGCTTTGATGCCAAATGCATCGTTAACAGCCTTAGCAAGTGGTGCCAAGCAGTTTGTTGTACATGAAGCAGCAGAAACGATTTGGTCTTCTGGTGTCAATGTATCATCGTTAACACCGTAAACGATCGTCTTCATCTTGCCAGCTGGAGCTGAAACAAGAACTTTCTTAGCGCCTGCTTCTACGTGTGCTTGTGCCTTTTCTGGAGATGTGTAGAAACCTGTTGATTCAAGAACCAATTCTACACCATCGTTCTTAACCCAAGGAATGTTGCGTGCGTCTGCTTCTGCGTAAACAGGAATTTCCTTACCGTTAACGATAAGTGCGTTTTCTGTTGCGGAAACTTCACCTTCAAATTGACCATGAGCTGTGTCATATTTCAACAAGTGAGCCAACATTGCTGGAGATGTCAAGTCGTTGATAGCAACGATTTCCAAGTCTTTTGATGTTTCAGCAATACGACGGAATGCTAAACGGCCGATACGACCAAAACCATTAATACCTACTTTAGTAGTCATACTACAATTTCCTCCTTTAGGAAATAAAAATTTATTTTAAAAAGTAATGTTCAAAACACTACTCTTTTAAAATCGCTTTTGCTGCTCCCTCGTCTGTGATCAGACATGTTTGTTTAGGAGCGTGTTTCATGTAAGAGACGATCGCTTTTGCTTTTGAAGTACCACCAGCGACGGCAATTACACATTCCATAGAAGCGAGGTCTTCTAATTGGATCCCGATACGTGAGATCCGATATACGATCTGCCCTTTTTCATCAAAAAAATAACCAAATGCTTCCCCGACCGCTTTTTTCTTATTCAACATTGCGATCACTTCTGGTGACATCGAACGCCGATGTGCCATATGCATTGCTGTCCCGATGCTGTGGATCACAGCATTACTTTGGCCGATCAAATTGACGACCTCTTGAACAGCAGGTTCTTTTAACAATGGACGATACGTACTCTCGCTTACTTGCTCAGGCACATAGAGCGAACGGCTTTTTCCACCAGTCCGTCGTGCCATCCGAGCACACACGTTATTTGCCTGGATCTCCATCCGTTCACCTAGCCCTCCTCGTGCAGGCACAAAGAGAAGTTCACGTTGAAGACCAATATCAGGAGTCAAACAGGCAGCGATCTGCGCCATCGTCGTCCCTCCCATAGCAGCTATAATATTACGACCATGGGGCAATAACGTTTTTAATGTGTTGGTAACAAGTTTTCCCATCTCATCAACTACCTGTGACTGATCATCGCTGTCACCAGCAACGACCAAGCAATTCTCGATCCTAAGCTTTTGACTCAAACGTAATTCCAATTGCTTAAGATCTAATAATTGATCGACAAAACTTGCTAACCCCTGAATAACTTCTTTACCCTTATCTGTCAAGACCATCCCAGACTTAGTTGCTGCGACGAGTTCTTGTCGTTTTAGGCAATCTGCCTCACTCCGTAAGATCCGCTCGCTCATGCCCAAGGCTTCGGCTAATGAACGTCTACCTATTGGTCCAAACGCTGCAATCTGCTTTAGCACTGCATATCTTCGACTTAAGGTATCGATCACATCTGGAACGATCCGCTCGATCCACTCGATCTCTTGGTGCATAATCTTCGTCTCCCTTTCTGTGGGACATGAAACGTCCAGAGGTTTGACAGCTCATTGCTGAGCTGATCACTTGAGTAAGTCATTACAGATCATTCTACCGTGATGACCCACTCCCCCAAGCACAATGAAATTATAACAACAATATTTCCCTTTTGCAAGGTATTGAGAGCGAAAATTCAATAAAAAAAACGAAAATCACTTAGTCACACTAGCAACTATCCGAAGTTTTAACAGTCCACAAGTGTGATCGTTTATAAATTAACGAACTTTAACTCTAAAACACACAGTGATCGCCCGTAAATCAAGGAACGATAATGTTTTTTAGAAAATATTTTGCCTGATCCCTTAAAATCTTTTTCGCTTACTTGAAGAAGCGATATTTAATTTTTCACGATACTTAGCAACCGTTCTACGGGACACTTTCAGTCCATCACTTTGTAACTGCTCTGCTAATTTTTGATCTGAGAGTGGCTTATGTTTATCTTCCGTTTCAATATATGCCTGGATTTTTTTATACACTTCAACAACACTAGTTTCATTATCAGCTTGATCCGTATTGACTGCCTGGGAAAAGAAACTCCGTAATTCAAAGATCCCAAAATCAGTTTGCAAATATTTACCATTCACCGCTCGACTGACTGTTGATTCATGTAGTTGTAATTTTTGTGCTACATCACGCAATAACATCGGTTTTAATGGATGATCTGGGGCCTTAAAAAATTCTGGCTGTCGCGCTAAGATCTCTGCTCCGACCCGCTCGATCGTTCTTTGCCTTTGAGCCAACTCAGCTACCAAAGTTTGATATTGCTTCTTCTTTTCCTTTAAATAATCAGACACGCTTTGATCAAGTTCACCGACTAAACTTTCATAGTAACTTTTGCGGAAAATGACTCGTGGTTTGACTAAAGTAGTTGATTCTGCTTTAAGAGTACCGTTGACATTTTTAACGATCAGATCTGGAGCGATATAGGTAGTTTCACTTTGATCGTAAGCCTTACCTGGTGCAGCTGACAAAGTCTTTAGATAATCGATCAACGCCTGCATCTGCTTTAGATCGATGGCCATATTTTTAGCGATCTGTTCCCATTTACTTTGGGTAAAGAGTTCAAAATACTCAGCGATCACGCGATAAGCTAGATCATCGCGCCCCCGCTCACTTTCGATCTGAAGCAATAAACACTCTTGCAGATCACGCGCACCAACACCTGGAGGATCTAAGCGCCACAAAAGGGTCAAAGCATCATCAAGTGTTGTTTGGTCGATTTTTTTATCGCGGACCAGTTTTTTTGTATCAAGCTTTAGATACCCATTTTGATCTAAGTTTTGGACAAAGTAAACGACCCAATCACGCAAAACGGTTTTTCGCATTGTCAGGTTGACTTGATCGAGCAAATAATCAAAAAGTGAGCTAGTTTTGCTTGGTTGTGTCACAAAATCTGGCAATGGCTGTCCGCTTGAACTGCCATTAAATGAAACAGCCACAAAAGGATTATCCAATTCGATCTGCGAGAGATAGTCTTGAAGTTCGCTAGCATTAAATTTGAGCATCTGGATCGATTGTTGCATTTTTTGCGTCATGATCAACTTACCTTGTTGCTTTTGTTGTAATGTTGCATCTTGTCTAAGTTTCATTTTTTTATCCTTTTTGCAAATTTATACTTGTAATTATATCAAATATATTTTAATATAATAAAGTACGCATCGCTAGTGTAATGGATCGCACGCAAGATTCCGGTTCTTGTAATCTGGGTTCGACTCCCAGGTGATGCAT
>NZ_CAQLEL010000056.1:0-20878 GCF_948826705.1 uncultured Ligilactobacillus sp. | reverse complement strand
GATCATCATTGGTTATCGCTATTTAGGAAAAAAAGCTTTAGTTTATACGGTTTATGGAACATTAGCGTTATCATTTTGGATATGGTTTTGGCAAAGATATTATATTCCAATAAATATTCATAATGATCTCTTTATTGCCGGGATATTAGCTGGGATCTTTGGTGGTGTTGGCTCTGGGATCGTTTATAAATTCGGTGGTACCACAGGTGGGACCGATGTCGTAGCTCGTATCTTGGAAAAAGAAAAAGGGATCCAGATGGGAAAGACACTACTTGCGTTAGATGCGGTCGTTTTGACGTTATCACTGAGCTACTTAGATCTACGCCAAATGATGTACACCTTGCTCGCTTCGTATGTTTTTTCACAACTAGTTAACTTTATCCAAGGTGGGGCCTATGCAGCACGGGGAGTTGTTATTATTTCACGTTTTCCAGATGAGATCGCTAAATCGATCATTCAAGATCTTGATCGAGGCGTCAGTTACTTAGCTGGACAAGGGGCTTTTTCTAATCAAGATTTTAAAGCGATCTACTGTGTCGTCAGTCCCAGTGAATTGACAGCTATCAAGCGGATCGCAGAGCATCATGATCCCAAAGCCTTTATCTCAGTTTTAGATGTGACGGAAGCTTTAGGTGAAGGTTTTACGTATAATCGGCCCAAGAAGAAATTACTATAAATTGAGTGTGATCTAAATGGGCAAAAAGCTATTGGACCACAGATCATAAATTAAAATAAATTACCTGAGCATTCAGCGAAAGTTGAATGCTTTTTGTTAGATACTTTTAATTGTAACGCTGAATTGAGACGGCTATAATAATACTGACTATATATTTAGAATAGGTTGGATATAGATTATGCAAGTAAAAAAAATACCTCAAGAATTTACGGTAGCTTTACCGTTGTTACAACAGATAAGAGCTGCTGGCTTTGAAGCTTATTTTGTGGGGGGAAGTGTCCGGGATACGATCCTAGGCTTGCCGATCCACGATGTTGATATTGCAACTAGTGCATATCCGGCCGAGATAAAAGCGATCTTTGAGCGGACAGTTGACACTGGGATCGAACACGGAACTGTTATGGTGTTAGACCATGGTGAAGGCTATGAGATCACGACTTTTCGGACAGAAAGTGGCTATCAAGATTTTCGGCGACCTGATAAAGTCGAGTTTGTACGTTCTTTAAAAGAAGATCTCAAGCGACGTGACTTAACGATCAATGCCTTAGCTTTAGCACCTGATGGAACTGTGATCGACATGTTTTCTGGCTTAGATGACTTAAAAAATAAGACGATCCGTGCCGTGGGCGATCCGACTGAACGTTTCTTTGAAGATGCCTTACGCATGATGCGAACAGTACGCTTTGCTAGTCAGTTGGATTTTAAGATCGAGCCTCAAACTTTACAAGCGATCAAAGCCAATGCACATTTACTTGAAAAGATCGCAGTTGAACGGATCCAAGTCGAATGGATCAAATTACTATTAGGTAAAAATGTGGTTCAAGGCTTAGAGGCTTTTTTAGGAACAGAACTATTTAAATACTGTCCTCAATTCGCTACGCGTGAGCAAGCTTTACGTAAAATTGCGGATCTGCCACAATTAAAGCTAGCAGATGAACTAGAATGTTGGGCATTATTGGCCTATGTCTTTGAGCTTTCCCCTAAACAAGTGCGTAGCTTTCTCAAAGCTTGGAAAACTTCAAATGAGATCAGCACAGAAGTTCAAAACGTCTTGTCTATTCTTGATCAAGCCACACCTGACCTTGATCCCTTGGTCTGTTACCATGCTAAAGAGCGCGCAACTAAAGCAGCGAGCCATCTATTAGATATCCTACAGTTACCTTTAACTGGTGCTAAACTTTTACAGACCTATACAGCGCTACCGATCAAAGATAAGGCGCAGTTAGCTTTGAATGGTAAGGATCTATTACAAACGTTGGGCCTAAGACCGGGACCAGGATTAGGAAAGATCTTGAATACGCTTGAACAAAAAGTTGTGTTAGGTGAACTAGCCAACGATAAAACAGTTTTATTAGCACAAGCTGAAAAATTAAGTAAGGAATTAAATTAGATGCAAACACTTCGAATTGAAAATTTAACTAAGACCTATGGCGATAAAACCCTGTTTCAAGATGCGAGTTTTATCATCAATGAACATGATCGGATCGGCTTGATCGGAACTAATGGTTCGGGGAAAACGACTTTTTTGAATGCGATCAGTGGTCTTGATCCCGCTGATTCTGGTGAATTGATCGCTCCTAATAACTATCGGATCAGTTATCTAAAGCAACAACCTGAATTGGATCCAGAAAAAACGATCATGGAAGCTGTTTTTGATGGTGCAGCGCCAGTTTTTCAGACGATCAAACATTATGAGCAAGCATTAACGGCTTACAGCAATGATCCAGAAAACGAAAAGCTCCAAAAACGCTACGATGAAGCTGAAGCCAAGATGAATCAAGAAGATGCTTGGAGTGCTGATAGTGATATTAAGACCATCTTGACACAATTACACATCAACGATTGGCATCAAAAGATCAAGACACTTTCAGGTGGTCAAGTCAAACGGGTCGGCTTAGCTCAGGTCTTGATCCAAGAGCCAGATCTATTGATCCTAGATGAACCGACAAATCATTTGGATTTTGATTCGATCGCTTGGTTAGAGAATTACTTAGCTTCGTATAAAGGTGCACTTTTGGTAGTGACACACGATCGCTATTTTCTAGATCAGATCGCTAATCAGATCATTGAACTATCATTTGGTAAATTATATTTTTATACAGGGAACTATCAAGATTTTGTCGATCAAAAAGCAAAACGAGTCGAGCGCGAATTGACTGCTGAACATAAGCAACAACAGCTCTATAAAAAAGAATTAGCTTGGATGCGTACTGGAGCTAAGGCACGGACGACTAAACAGCAAGCTCGGATCAATAGCTTTAATGAACTAAAAGAAAATCTCAATAAAGTTCAAGTTGATGGCAAAGTCGATATCAACCTTGGACAACAACGCTTAGGTAAAAAAGTTTTAGAGTTAAAACATGCTTCATTGAACTTAGATGAGCATGCGATCTTAAAAGACTTTGATCTGTTGATAAAAGCCGGTGATCGGATCGGGATCACAGGGGTCAACGGGGCTGGTAAGTCAAGTTTATTGAATGTTTTAGCTGGAAAACTAGCTTTAGATAGTGGTGAGTTGGTCACAGGTGAGACTGTTAAGATCGCTTATTACCAACAAAAAACGGAAGACATCCCTGAAGATAAACGAGTCATCAGTTATCTAAATGATGTTGCCCAAACGATCGTCAATAAAGATGGTGAACATGTTAGTACGACCCAATTGCTCGAACAGTTTCTCTTTCCAAGATCAATGCATGGCACACTGATCAAAAAGCTCTCAGGGGGAGAAAAACGGCGCTTATATCTTTTGAAACTACTGATGATGCAGCCAAATGTCTTGATCTTAGACGAACCAACAAACGATTTAGATATCGGTACATTGACGGTATTAGAAGATTATCTTGATCAATTCCAAGGAACGGTGATCACAGTCTCCCATGACCGTTATTTCTTAGATAAAGTAGCCGATTCACTTTTGATCTTTGAAGGTAATGCCAAAATAATGCGACATTATGGTATTTTCACAGATTATCTGAAAAAAGATCTAGGTAAACGACCTGCCAAAAAAGTAGTTAAAGAAAAGCCAGTTGTCAAATCAGCTGAACCAAAAGAAAAGACCAAATTGACTTATGCTGAGCAACTTGAATTTGATAAATTAGAACAAGAGATCGAAATGTTAGATGAAAAGCTAGAAAAATTACAGACGCAGATGGGGGAAGTAGATGGTTCCGATTACCCTAAACTCGCCAGTTTGCAACAAGAGATCGACGACTTAAATGCACAAAGTGAACAAAAGATGGCACGGTGGGAAGAATTAGGCCAATATGTCTAGCAAAAACATGATATAATGATCTATCCCAAATAATTGCATCGGAGGAAGAAAATGACTGCACTTGAAGAACCGTATTTACAATTGATTCGAGATATTTTAGAAAAGGGTCATCAAAAAGGTGACCGAACTAAAACCGGGACGACCAGTTTATTTGGTTATCAAATGCGCTTTGATCTAAGCCAAGGTTTTCCTTTATTGACGACTAAAAAAGTTCCTTTTGGCTTGATCAAAAGTGAGTTGCTCTGGTTTTTGAAAGGTGATACCAATATTCAATATTTATTACAACACAATAATCATATTTGGGATGAATGGGCCTTCAAAAATTGGATCGAAAGTGATGACTACACAGGACCAGATATGACTGATTTTGGCTTACGAGCTCAAAAAGATCCAGCGTTCAAAGAAATATATCAAACACAAAAGAAGCAATTTTGCGATCGGATCGTTAACGATGATGAATTTGCAGAAAAATATGGCAATTTAGGTGACGTCTATGGGGCACAATGGCGTCATTGGAAAACACGTACAGGCGAAACGATCGATCAGATCAAAGATGTGATCGAGACGATCAAAACTGATCCAAATTCTAGGCGAATGATCGTCTCAGCTTGGAATCCTGAAGATGTACCTTTCAGTGCTTTGCCACCGTGCCATACGTTATTCCAATTTTATGTCAACGATAATAAGTTGAGTTGCCAGCTTTATCAACGAAGTGGTGACGTCTTTTTAGGAGTACCGTTCAATATTGCTAGTTATGCTTTACTGACGCATTTGATCGCACATGAAGCTGGACTGGAAGTAGGCGAATTTATCCATACTTTAGGGGATGCGCATATCTACTCTAACCATCTCGAGCAAGTTAAAGAGCAATTAACTCGTACACCTAAAGTTGCACCTAAGTTATGGTTGAATCCAGCTAAAAAAGATGTTTTGTCATTTGAAATGGATGATATCAAATTAGAAGGATATGAATCTTTTGGAGCTATCAAAGCTCCTGTAGCTGTATAAGAAAAGGGGTAAAAAAATGATCTCATTTATTTGGGCTGAAGATAAGGTACATCATATCGGATACAAGGGCAAATTACCCTGGCACCTGCCAGCTGATCTAGCTTTTTTTAAAAAACGAACTATAGGTCATCCGATCGTTATGGGACGTAAAACTTTTGCCAGCTTTCCAGGATTATTGCCTAAGCGCCAGCATGTCGTCTTGACTCACAGTGAAGAACTAAAAAAAGAAGCACAAACTACCGAACGCTTGACGGTTTTTACAGATCTAACTGAGCTAAAGTCTTGGTTATCACAACAGTCTGAAGAAATTTTTGTGATCGGTGGAGCGTCATTGTTCAACAGTTTACAAGAAGAAGTTGAGCGTTTGTATGTGACGAAGATCGCTTCTGAATTCAAGGGTGATACGCTCATGCCTGAGCTAGACTATTCAAAATTTAGAGCGATCTTTCAAGAAGAAGGCGTGGTCGATGAAAAAAATCATTATCCACATACCTTCTATATCTATGAACGTAAATAAAAAAACGGGGATGTTTTGTTACGACATCCCCGTTTTAATTATCACTAACGGATCAATTGTATTAGGCCTAAAAGCCAAGTCCAGATCATCAATGTTTCTGTAATACATGAAAGCCAAAGTAGCTTCGGCCGTGCTTTATTCCACCAATAGGAAAGGATCCCTAAAATGATGGCGATAATGAAGAGTGGTTCAAATATCTTACCCGTAACGATCAAGATTAAGCAAACCAAACACACGACCAAGCTAATGGCATAGACCCATTGCCAGTATTTTAGATAAAAAACACATTCATAGATCAAAGTCAAAACTGCCCAAGTAGTCACGAGCCCAAAAGCGACCCAGCCAGCTGCAAAAAATTTCACTCCAAAACAAAGTGGGTAAAGAAGAGTCATAAGCGTCAAAGCTCCTAGGCTACGCGTTATCGTATCTAAAGGACGGTGAGCTTTAGTATTATAAAGCGCTAAAGTGATGATCTTTAGCAATAGATAAAGGCTAACTGTCCCTAAGACAAGCGAAAGCGCAACGATGAAAGCAGTTTTAGGATGTCCAGCTAAAAGCGTAATGATCGTTAAAAAGACAGAGCCTAGTAGAGCGATCCCTGTGATGATCGAACTTGCGATCAGGTTTTTGGTAGTATATTTAGGCAAATAGATCGACCTTTCTGATAAAAATTTTTTTGATCAACTACAATTGTAACATACTGATAAACACAACTTACATGAGATAAGTATTTAAATTAAAGTTCATTTAGCTTACAATAAAGGCAAGACCAATTAAAGGAGGATATTTTTTGAAAGCAATCGGAAAAATAGCAGCATTTATCGGTTGTATCATTGGAGTAGCTGCTGTTTTTTATTTGGTTTTACACCTTGCATTACCACAGAAACAAGAGTTGGACCCAGTCAAAAAAGTTACTGCCAAAGTGCAACGAGTTACTACCAAAAAAGATAAACCGACCTTGATCTTGACCGCGTTAGGTGATTCTTTGACTTTTGGTGTGGGTGATACCACGGACAATGGTGGCTATGTTGGCTTGATCAAGACTAAACTCGAACAAAAACAAGCTCTAACGGTGACCACACACAATTATGGTAAGACTGGCGATCGTAGTGATCAAATAAAACAGCGTGTACTTGATTCAAAACAGCTCCAGTCAGATCTAAAAAAAGCTGATGTGATCACGATGACAGTCGGTGGCAACGATCTGATGAAAGTTCTTCAACAAAACTTCAATAGTCTAGCTGAAAATAAACTCAGTAATGCAATGCCTAAAGCAAAATCTCAATATGCAGCTGAACTTCAGAGCCTGTTAACGACAGTCCGACAATACAATAAGACGGCACCAATTTTTTTGATCAGTGTCTACAACCCGTTTTATGTGTATTTTCCAACTTTGACTCAAATACAACAATATACCGATGAGTGGAATGAAGTTACCAAAGACACTATCGCAAATGAAGCAAAGATCTATTTTGTAGATGTAAATAAGCAGCTATCTGAAGGTCAATATTATGGTAGATCGAAGGTAACACTTCAAGAAAATGCGACGACTGATCTAAATGATGTTGCTGATAGTAAACTTGAGCAACTTTTAAGCGATGATAAGGAAAAAAATGATTATTTATCTGATGAAGATCATTTTCATCCTAATGCCAAAGGTTATCGCTACATCACTTCTAGACTATATCAAGTGATGCAAAAACATAAAAGTACATGGTTAGAAGGTGAAAAATAGGATGGAAAAACAGATCGATCCTTGGAAATGGGCGTTTGCGATCCTTTTAGGGCTTGTATTGGGCTTTATCGTCTTTGTTTGGTTTCAAGTAACGACTCCAAGCTCAGATCAAAAACAGATCGCAACGCAAACAACACAAAAACAAGGACAGTATGCCAATGTCAATGTTGTTTTGAATAAAGAACAATTAAGTGCGGCTGTCAATTATTATCTACAGCAAAACCAAAAGAAAGGTGCGATCAAGTATCGTTTTGTCTTGGATAGATCTGCGATCTTGATGGGGACGACAAAGATCTTAGGTAAAGATGTCTCTTTCACGCTATATGCGACTCCACAGCTTGACGATTCAGGGAATTTAGAGTTAAAAACTAAATCAGTCGCGATCGGATCTTTGAATGCTCCACCAAGTTTTGTTCTAGGTTATATCAAAAATAATTACGATCTTGGCAAGTGGGCTAAGATCAACGCCTCAAAAGCAACGATCACCCTTGATCTAAATCAATTGACCAAAAAACAAGGGATCAAGATCCAAGGTGAAAAATTCGATCTCAAACAAGATGATCTTCAATTTAAAGTCGCTTTCCCATTGAATAATACTAATTAAAGGTAGGTAAATTTATGCGTGAAAGTTTTTATCGTTATTTGATGACTAAACGTGATCCAAATGGTATAGATGAGATCAGTCATTTTGCCAATGCAGCGTTCTTTGATCAAGCTTTTCCCAAACATTCAGATGATTATCATGAGATCTCACATTATCTCGAATTGAATGCGACTTATCTACCTTCGATGAGTGTTTTTGATGAAGCTTGGCAAGGATATTTGGAAGAGGTAATTTAAGTGGAAAAAGAGAAACAAAAAGAAGCAAAACTTAAAAGGGTGTTTTTACAAAAAAAGTACAATTTATTGACCACCGTGCTTGTTGCATTTTGTGTCGCCTTGCTCAGTGGTGGTGGTATTTTTTGGCTAATGGATCGTCAAGTAAAGGGGCTCGAGTCGGCTAATCAAGCAATGGGCAAGATCAACACGGTCTATAATGCCCTTTACTATAACTATTATAAAGATGTCAGCCAACAAAAGCTTGTTGATGGTGCTTTAAATGGGATGGTCGAGGCTTTAGGAGATCCCTTTACTGAATATATGAATGCAACTGAGAGTCAGGAATTAAATGATTCGATCTCGGGGAGTTTTGGAGGTATCGGAGCCCAAGTGCAAAAGAGTGGTTCAGAGATCAAGATCATGTCACCGATCTCAGGGACTCCAGCTGCTAAAGCTGGTTTGAAAGCAAATGATGTTATCGTCAAGATCGATGGTAAATCGACTAAGGATTATACTTTGAATAAAGCAGTTTCATTGATGCGTGGTAAAGTTGGGACTAAAGTTTCAGTCACGATCAAGCGGAATGGAACGACTTTCACAAAAACTTTGACTCGGGCTAAGATCCCAGTTAAAACCGTTGAAGGCAAATTAGCTACCGAAGATAAGCAGATAGGTTACATTCAAGTAACTTCATTTTCTGAAAATACCGCTAAAGAATTTAAACAAACGGTCCAAAGTTTGCGCAAAAAAGGGGCTAAGTCCTTTATCATTGATGTACGTAATAATCCAGGTGGCTTGATGGATCAAGCTTTAGCGATGTCTTCAATGTTTGTTGAAAATGGTAAACCGATCTTGCAAGTTGTTGGTCGTGATGGCAAACCAACGATCTATAAGGCAAGTAATGAATTAGATGAGGGTTTCAAGGTCAAAGAAAAGGCGATCGTCTTGATCAATGGTGGATCTGCTAGTGCTTCGGAGATCTTTGCTGCAGCACTCAAACAATCGGGCAATAATGTCACTTTGATCGGAACTAAGTCATATGGTAAAGGAACAGTTCAAAATACCTTGCCATTCAAAGATAAGACTGAATTGAAGTTAACGATCGCTAAATGGTTGACGCCAGATGGGACTTGGATCCATAAAAAAGGGATCAAACCAGATGTCAAAGCTGATTATCCTGATGTTGCCTACTTGACTGCGATCGATACAGCTAAAACCTATCAAGAAGGACAAAATTCAAAGCAGATCAAGAATTTGCAACAAATGCTGGTCTTTTTAGGCTATGACTTGGATGAAAAATCAGGTTACTTTAATGAACAAACTAAGCAAGCTATCGAAAAATATCAAACAGATAATGGCCTAACAGTTAATGGAACTGCCGATAAATCGACCATTGAAAGCATTGAAACTAAAGTTGCTCAAAAAGTTACCGAATCAGACAATGCCTACAAAAAAGCTGTCGAAAAATTAAGTGAATAACTTTTTTAACGGGACGTCTCAAAGTAGACGCCCGTTTTTTATCTTTACAAAAATTATGTTACAATATGGGTGTATTTTTCAGAAAGGGACGTAGAGATCATCATGAAAGTACATGTAGATAAACAAAAACTCAAAAAATGGAGCGGTCCCTTTGTATTGGCGCTTGTGATAGCACTCTTTGTTCGCTTTTTTTTAGTCACACCACTAGAGATCAATGGCAATTCGATGTTACCAGTACTTCATGATCATGATGAAGTCTTGGTGCGACATTATGGCACGATCAAGCGCTTTGATATCATCACTTTCAAGCTCGCTAATGGTGAAACTTATATCAAGCGGGTGATCGGGTTACCTGGTGATGAGATCAAATATGAAAATAACCAGCTTTATGTAAATCAAAAGAAGGTCCCGGAGAAGTTTTTAACGGATCCAAATTTGGGTGAGACTTCAGATTTTACATTGGATGATTTTTTTACAACTACTAAAGTCCCAGCACGCAAATATTTCGTATTGGGAGATAATCGCCGGATCAGTCAAGATTCGCGCACTTTAGGGATGGTCGATGAAACATGTATCTCAGGGCGAGCTTGGATCATTTACTGGCCTATCTGGCATTTTAAAGTGCTATAAGGCATGGTATAATAGCAAAAGCTGATTTAATTTTATGAAAGGATGCAAAAACATGGCAATTATTCAATGGTTCCCTGGTCACATGGCCAAAGCCTTACGCCAAGTCAAAGAAAATCTCAAACTGGTGGATGTCGTTTTGGAATTAGTCGATGCAAGACTACCTGAATCATCACGTAATCCCCAGTTGAAAGATCTATTACAAGATAAGCCAAGTATTATCGTGCTGACCAAAATGGATCTAGCTGATCCTAAAGAAACACGTAAATGGATCGAATATTACGAAAAAATGGGGCAACCCGCTGTAGCGATCAACAGCGTTCAAGGTTCGTTAAAAGTGATCGATAAGAAAATCAAGGAAGTCTTAGCTGAAAAATTAGCAAATAAAAAAGCACGCGGGATCTTATCACAGCGCATCAAAGTCATGTGCATCGGCATCCCTAACGTAGGTAAATCTACGTTGTTGAATCATTTGGTCAAAAAAAATGTTGCTCAAGTGGGTAACCGCCCTGGGGTCACTAAGTCTCAGCAGTGGTTGAAAGCTGGTAAAGATCTCCAATTATTAGATACGCCAGGGATCTTGTGGCCTAAGTTCGAAGATCCGATCGTGGGCAAAAAACTAGCTTTGACGGGGGCGATCAAGGATACTTTATATGCAAAAGATGATGTTGCTTTATATGAGATCGAAGAATTCAGTGTAAAGAATCCACAAGCTTTGATCGAACGCTATAAGATCGACGAAGAACTTTTGGAATTGCCGACAGTTGAAGTTTTATTGGAGCTAACTCGTAAATTAGGCTTTAAAGATGATTATGAGCGAGCAAGTGAACGTTTGATCTTTGATTGTCGCAAGGGTAAGTTAGGGCGTTATACTTTGGATGACGTGCCTAAAGATCCGGCTAAAGTTTAGAGCATATTCGAGAGGGACTTGCAGTAGCATGCCCCTCTTAATTTATTAATTGGGGGAATTATTTTGGCACACACGATCGCACAGATCAAAGCGCTATTAAAGGCTGAGCCTAGCGCTGAAATGTTAGCAGAATTGAAAAACGACCCACGTAAAGGCGTTCAGACTGCCTTAAAAACGTATTATAAACAAAAAGAAAAACAGGCGCAAAAGTTAGTCAAATTTAAAGAACGCTTACATTTAGAAAAAAAACTATGGAGTAACGGCGTTGAGTATGTCGCTGGGATCGATGAAGTCGGGCGCGGACCCTTGGCTGGTCCAGTCGTCACAGCTGCAGTGATCTTACCACATGATTTTCAATTAGTTGAAGTCAATGATTCAAAGCAGTTATCTGAAAAAAAACGTGAAGAACTTTATGGCAAAATTTTAGAACAAGCGATCGCGGTAGCCGTTGGAGTGGCGGAAAATGATCTGATCGATGAAGTAAATATTTATCAAGCAACTCGGATCGCAATGAAAGAAGCCTTGGAAGCTCTAACGATCAAACCCGGTCATATTTTGATCGATGCGATGCAGATCGATACTGACATCCCTCAGACAAAATTGATCAAGGGCGATGCTAAATCAGCTTCGATCTCGGCTGCTAGCATCGTTGCTAAAGTCAATCGTGACCACTTGATGAAATTTTATGATGCGGTATATCCGGGATATGATCTGGGAAATAATGCTGGCTACGGGACGCCTAAACATTTGACTGGTTTAGCTCAAAAAGGGGTCACCCCGATCCATCGCAAGACATTTGAACCAGTTGTTAAATATTTAAGCAAATAAGCCCACACCTTTTGCGTATTTATATAGCGAGAGGTGTTTTTCATGAACGAATTAGAATTTTTCTTGTTGAAGCTACATTTATGTGACCTAGATCTTAAAAATGAATTACGGGTCGTTCGTTATATACTTTCGTTTGAGCGTTGTCCTAGTAAAGATGAACTCTTTTTACTTTTAAAATTAGGTCAAACGCAAAAAAATGATCTGTGGAATGCTCTACAAAGTAAGCAATTATCGCAAAAGATCCAGCAAAATCTAAAAGTCAGCCATTTTTTGACGATTTTAGACAAGCGCTACCCATTACAATTACAGGAGATATACTCACCACCGGTCGTTTTATTTTATCAAGGAGATATCGAACTGTTGGATTCTAAAAAACGCTTAGGTGTAGTCGGTGCACGTCAATGTAGTTCGTATGCACTGCAAGCCTTGACTCAATTATTACCTAACGTGATCCAGCAAAAACTTATCCTTGTCAGTGGATTGGCCAAAGGTGTGGATGGTCTCAGCCATCAATTGGCTTTAAAGCACCACGGTAAAACGATCGCTGTGATCGGTAATGGTCTAGACGTCAGTTACCCGAGCTGTAATCGAACTTTACAAACACAGATCGCGCATACGGGATTGTTACTTAGTGAATATCCCTTGGGGAGTCGCCCGTTGAAATATCATTTTCCCTTGCGTAATCGGATCATTGCGGGGCTGTGTCAGACAGTATTAGTTGTTGAGGCCAGACATCACAGTGGAAGCTTGATCACAGCCAATCTTGCACTACAAGAAAATCGCAATGTCTTAGCATTACCAGGACGAATAAACGATATTTATTCGACGGGATGTAATGAATTGATCGCAGCAGGAGCCAAACCAGTCCTGAACAGTAATGATATCTTAGAAGAATTTATTTAGGTAAGGTAAACAATAGCTGAGAAATGTTCAAACTGCTTGACAAAGTTAGTTTAAATAGCATAACATGAGTATCGAATTTTGTGACTGGTCAATTGATCGTGTCAGCAGATATTTTTAAATCAAGACTATAAGTATGAGGGAGTTGTTGGTATGCCGAGGTCTACTGGGACTGCTACCAAAAAGAAAACAAAACGCAAAGTAAAAAAGAATTTAGTGATCGTGGAATCACCTTCCAAGGCTAAAACGATCGAAAAATATTTAGGCTCACGCTATAAAGTTATGGCTAGTTTAGGACATATTC
This sequence comes from uncultured Ligilactobacillus sp., assembly GCF_948826705.1. Taxonomy (NCBI): domain Bacteria; kingdom Bacillati; phylum Bacillota; class Bacilli; order Lactobacillales; family Lactobacillaceae; genus Ligilactobacillus; species uncultured Ligilactobacillus sp. The sequence goes on along the minus strand of NZ_CAQLEL010000056.1, from coordinate 7,804 downwards.
GTGACTTGCCTAAAAGTAAGATGGGGGTCGATGTTGAAAATAACTACGAACCACATTATATTTCGATCCGTGGTAAAGGCGATGTGATAAAAGAACTAAGAAAAGAAGCTAAAAAAGCTGCGCACGTTTATCTTGCAGCCGATCCAGATCGTGAAGGAGAAGCGATCGCATGGCATTTATCTTACCTTTTAGGGCTTGATCCAAAAGATAAAAATCGTGTCGTATTCAATGAGATCACTAAAGATGCTGTTAAAAATGCTTTTAAAAACCCACGGGCGATCGATATGAATTTGGTAGACGCCCAACAAGCTAGGCGAGTACTTGATCGTTTGGTGGGTTATTCGATCTCACCATTGTTATGGGCTAAGATCAAAAAAGGACTATCAGCCGGTCGTGTGCAATCGATCGCTTTAAACTTGATCATTCAACGGGAACAAGAGATCAAAGCTTTTAAACCTGAAGAATATTGGACTTTAGATGCTCAATTCAAAAAAGATAAAGCTAAATTCGACGCTAGTTTCTATGGCTTAGACGGTAAGAAAGCAGAGCTAAAGAACAACGAAGAAGTCCAAAGTGTTTTAGCTAAGTTAGACACTAAGAAACCATTTACTGTTTCAAGTGTCACTAAAAAAGAACGTAAACGGATGCCACAGCCACCATTTACGACTTCGACTTTACAACAGACTGCAAACAACACATTGAAATTCAAGACGCAAAAGACGATGATGGTAGCCCAGCAACTCTATGAAGGGATCAGTTTAGGACGTGGCGGAGCTGTTGGGTTGATCACATATATGCGGACTGACTCAACGCGGATCTCTAGTGTGGCTAAGCATGAAGCATCAACATTTATCCATGAAGAATATGGTGAAGAGTATGCAGCCTTAAAGCCACGTAAGACTAAATTATCTGAAGGAGCACAAGACGCCCATGAAGCGATCCGACCTTCTTCAGTTATGCGGACACCTAAATCGATCGAGAAATATTTGACTAAGGATCAAATGAAACTCTATTCTTTGATCTGGTCACGATTTGTGGCAAGTCAGATGACACCGGCGATCGTAGATACGATCCGAGTCGATCTGACTCAAAATGGTGTGACTTATCGTGCGAATGGATCAAAAATAAAATTTGATGGTTTTACTAAGGTCTATGCTGAATCCAAGCGCAAAGATAATATCTTACCAGATCTAAAAGAAACCGATGAAGTTTTGATGGTCAAAAATCAACCTAATCAACACTTCACTTTACCACCAGCTCGTTATACTGAAGCTAGTTTGATCAAAACGCTCGAAGAAAATGGTGTTGGACGCCCTTCAACGTATGCGCCAACACTAAATGTCATCCAAAAGCGCTACTACGTTAAATTAGCTGCACGTAAATTCGAACCAACGGAATTAGGTGAGATCGTTGATAATATGATCCAGGAATGTTTCCCTGATATCTTAAATGTTGATTTTACCGCTAATTTAGAAGGACAGTTGGATGAGATCGAAGAGGGTAAACAAGAATGGGTCTCCATTATTGATGAATTTTACCAACCATTCTCTGATGAGGTCAAAGAAGCTTCTGAAAAATTAGCTAAGGTCACGATCAAAGATGAACCTGCTGGTTTTAATTGTGAGATCTGTGGTGCCCCAATGGTCATTAAAATGGGACGTTATGGCAAATTTTACGCTTGTAGTCGCTTCCCGGATTGCCGTAACACACAAGCGATCATCAAACAGATCGGGGTAAAATGCCCAGTTTGTGGCAAAGGACAAGTTGTTGAACGTAAATCCAAGAAGAATCGCGTTTTCTATGGCTGTTCACGCTATCCAGACTGTGAATTTGTTTCTTGGGACAAGCCGGTCGGTAGAAATTGTCCTAAATGTGACCACTATTTAGTCTATAAAAAGACTAAAAAAGGGCAACAAGTCAAATGTCCAAATGGTGACTATGAAGAAGCCATTCAAAAATAACTAAGGAGTAAAATAATGACAACTACTAGCATTAATGTTATTGGTGCCGGTTTAGCCGGCAGTGAAGCCGCTTGGCAGATCGCTAAACGTGGACTCAAGGTTCGACTTTATGAAATGAGGCCTGAGAAAAAGACCCCAGCCCACCATACACAAAATTTTGCTGAATTGGTCTGCACTAACTCGTTGCGTGCAAATCAATTAACAAATGGTGCGGGGTTGTTAAAAGAAGAGATGCGGCGCTTAGATTCGATCATCATGGAGGCAGCTGATACACATAACGTTCCTGCTGGTGGAGCGTTAGCCGTGGACCGTGAGACTTTCTCTAGTGCGATCACAGAAAAATTGACAAACCACCCTAATGTGGAAGTTGTCCGAGAGGAATTGACTGAGATCCCAGAAGGATTAACGGTGATCGCAACTGGTCCATTGACTTCTGATCCATTGGCACAAGCGATCAAACGTCTAACTGACGATGAGGGTCTGTATTTCTATGATGCCGCTGCTCCGATCGTTGAAAAATCATCCCTTGATATGGATAAGATCTATTTAAAATCACGCTATGATAAAGGCGAAGCAGCTTATCTCAACTGTCCAATGACAGAAAAAGAATTTTACGATTTTTATCATGAATTGATCAATGCTGAGATGGCTGAATTACATGATTTTGAAGATCAAAAGTTCTTTGAGGGATGCATGCCGATCGAACAGATGGCTTCGCGTGGGGAAAAGACGATGCTCTTTGGTCCCTTAAAACCAGTCGGTCTAGAAGATCCTAAAACTGGTAAAGAACCCTTTGCAGTCGTTCAATTACGGCAAGACAATGCTGCTGGTAACTTATATAATCTAGTTGGTTTCCAGACGCATCTCAAGTGGGGGGAACAAAAACGGGTCTTTTCAATGATCCCAGGGTTGGAAAATGCTCAATTTGTCCGTTATGGCGTGATGCATCGTAATACTTACTTGCGTTCACCAGAATTTTTAAATGCAACGTATCAAACTAAAAAGCGTTCTGATCTACTGTTTGCAGGTCAAATGACAGGCGTCGAAGGCTATGTTGAAAGTGCAGCTAGCGGACTTTATGCGGGGATCAACGCAGCCATGATCGCTCAAGGTAAAGAACCAGTCATTTTCCCAGAAGAAACGATGATGGGGGCAATGGCTCACTATATCACTCATGCTAGTCCTAAACATTTCCAACCGATCAATGCAAACTTTGGGATCATTCCACGATTGGAAAAGCGTATCCGTGAGAAACGTGAACGCAATTTAGCTCTATCGCAACGGGCGTTAGCTGTTTTAGAAGAATTTAAAACAACGGCGGATATTTAATCAAAGGTAAAGATCAAAACTCGTATTTCTCATTTGAGATGTACGAGTTTTTTTAGTGTGCTTATCGCTTTACACGAACATATTTTCGCTTTAAAATGTATATGATCATAAACTACAAGATATCTCAAGCGTCTAATCTTAAGAAAGTTTAAAATTTTTAGACATATACATATTTAGGAGCTTGACTAATATTGACCAATATTAGAAAATAGCTTTAGATAGGTGAAGGAGCAAGCAAATGGAAAAAAAGTGGATCATAGAATTTAAAGAATATCTTCGAGTCGAACGACAGTATTCGCCTAAGACGATCACTGCTTATTTAGAAGATGTTACCGAATTTGAGCAGTTTTTAGCTGAAAGTGGTCATCCTAAATCGTTTGCAAAGATCACAACTTTTGACGTTCATGTATTTATGAGTGAACTTTACGATAAAGATCTCAAAATGAGTAGTATTTCCCGTAAAGTTTCAAGTTTACGAGCATTTTATCGCTTTTTATTGCGTAATGGATATGTGGCTAAAGATCCATTTGCATATGTGCAGATCAAGCAAAATCCACGGCGTTTGCCACGGTTCTTTTACGAAAAAGAACTCGAGCTTTTATTTGAAGAAACAAGGCGTCCTGACAAGCTTTCTTTACGTGATAATGCTTTGCTAGAAACACTTTATTCAACAGGGATGCGGGTCAGTGAATGTACTGGGCTCAAGCTTGAAGATATCGACTTTGAACTAAAAACGATGCTTCTTCACGGAAAGGGACGCAAGGATCGGTATGTGCCTTTTGGGTCATACTGTTATACTTCACTTAAACGTTATTTAGCAAAGTCACGTAAGCCATTGATGGCTAAATACAAACGTGAACATGATCATGTTTTTGTGAACCATCATGGTGATCCCTTGACAGCTGCTGGGGTCTCTTATGTTTTAGACCAGATCGTTAAGCGAAGTTCGCTTTCGAGTACGATCCACCCCCATGAGTTGCGGCATACCTTTGCCACACATTTATTGAGTAATGGGGCAGATCTACGGGCGGTTCAAGAACTTTTAGGCCATAGTAGTTTATCGACCACACAAATATATACACATGTTACGCCGGAACACTTACAACGAGATTATCGGAAGTTCTTTCCACGAGCGTAAATTTAGGAGGAATTTACATGTCTGTTTCATTTCACGCAACTACGATCTGCGCTGTGCGCCACAATGGTCATACTGCGATGGCCGGGGATGGTCAAGTTACCATGGGCGAAAAAGTCATCATGAAGGGATCTGCCCGTAAAGTTAGGCGGATCTATGATAATAAAGTTGTAGTTGGTTTTGCTGGAAGTGTTGCCGATGCTTTTAATTTAGAAGATAGATTTGAAAAAAAGCTCAATCAATATAGCGGTAACTTACAGCGAGCAGCCGTTGAATTGGCACAAGAATGGCGTAGTGATCAAGCTTTACAAAAACTTGAAGCTTTATTGATAGTGATGGATAAAGAAAACTTACTATTAGTTTCAGGATCAGGGGAAGTTATCGAACCTGATGATGATATTTTAGCGATCGGCTCTGGTGGCAATTATGCCTTTGCAGCAGCTAAAGCGATGACAGCTTACGCCAAAGATCTAAGTGCGGCTCAGATCGCCCAAAATGCGATCTCGATCGCTGGAGACATTGATATTTTCACCAATCACAATATCATCGTAGAAGAACTTTAATCAAGGAGTGACAGATTTCTATGGAACATAGTGAAAAAACACCTAAACAAATCGTAGCTGAATTAGATAATTATGTTATTGGTCAAGATCAGGCTAAAAGAGCGATCTCGATCGCTTTACGTAACCGTTATCGCCGAATGCAGCTACCTGAAGATATGCAAGAAGAGATCACCCCTAAAAATCTCATGATGATCGGACCTACTGGGGTGGGTAAGACTGAGATCGCACGTCGTTTGGCTAAGATCGTCGATGCACCATTCATCAAAGTTGAAGCAACGAAATTTACTGAAGTGGGTTATGTTGGACGCGATGTTGAATCCATGGTGCGTGATCTAGTCGAAGTTGCTTATAAGATGGAACAAGATGAGCTCTTTAAGAAGGTCAGAGGTCAAGCTGTGCAAAAAGCAGATAAGCGCTTAGTAAAATTATTAGTTCCAGCTCAAAAGCAACAAAGCCGTCCAAATGAACAAGAAAATTTCATGCAATTCATGCGCGATCTCCAAAGTGGAAAAATGCCAAACATGCCAGGGATGCAAGGGGCTGAAGAAAACGAAAACGTAACAGAAGATGTTAAACGTGAACGCTTCAGTGTAGCTGAAAAACTCCAACGTGGCTTACTTGAAAATGAAGAAGTTACGATCCAAATGGAAGACCCTGCACAAAAATTCCAAGGTGCAGATGGGATGTTAGGGCAAATGGGCTTAGATCTATCGGATACGTTAGGTTCACTAGCACCGAAGAAAATGGTAACACGAACGATGCCAGTTAAAGAAGCACGTGAAGTATTTGTACGCGAAGAATCAGAAAAAATGATGAATACTGCTGATGCAGCAAATGCAGCGATCAAGCGTGCAGAAAATACTGGGATCATCTTTATCGATGAGATCGATAAGATAACTTCAAAATCTCAACAAAATTCCGGTGAAGTTTCACGTGAAGGGGTCCAACGGGATATCTTACCGATCGTTGAAGGCTCGCAGATCAAAACTAAGTACGGTGTCATTAAGACAGACCATATCTTGTTTATCGCATCAGGTGCGTTTGCTCAAAGTAAACCAAGTGATCTGATCGCCGAATTACAAGGGCGTTTTCCGATCAGAGTTGAATTAGAAGACTTGAGCAAAGATGATTTCGTTAAGATCTTGACTGAGCCTAACAATGCCTTGATCAAGCAATATATTGCGATCATTGGGACTGATAACATCAAAGTCACATTTACGATCGAAGCAATCGAAAAGATCGCCGAGATCGCTTATCGTGTAAACCATGAAACTGATAATATCGGGGCACGACGGTTACACACGATCTTAGAGAAATTACTTGAAGACTTGCTCTTTGAAGGACCAGACATGCAAATGGGTGAGATCACGATCACAGAAGCTTATGTTGAAGAAAAAGTAGGTAAGATCGTGGCTGATAAGGATCTTAGTCAATACATCTTATAGTCCGAATATTTCGGTGACACTCAAAAGTGTTCACTCGGAGATTTTTGAGAGTTTGCTGAACAATAACTTAAACTATACCTAATATAGTTCGATAATGATGCAAAAAGCAGCATTTCCATATAGAGCGGAAGTGCTGCTTTTTTATTTAGTTAGAAAACATCGATCGTATAGTTGGCTTCAAAAACTTGTTGTCCACCTAACTTATTGATCGCATATTTTGTTTTAAAATCGCCATCAGTTTCCAAAGTATCAGATAAGGCCCACCAAGGCTCAAGACAAACAAAATCACCTTTTGCCGGATAACTTGACCAGATACCCATTGCTTTAGCATCAGTTGTTGTGATCGTTACGCCATGGCCGTGTTGTTTGCTTACTAAGCTGATCTGATTTGGTTCTTGTGAAAGATCATAGATGAGAGCATCATCTTTAAATAGGTCATGATTAACGGATAAGGTTGCTGCGCCAGTCGTGATGTTCTTTAGATCGATAAAACTATCGACCAGTGGGATGCGAGGATAACTTTCTTTTGGACTTAGGCGGATCTCGTAATCCTGGTAAGTATCAGTTGCTTTTAGTTTAGTTGAAAAAGCAGGGTGAGCACCTAAGCCAAAATACATTTCTTTAGTACTTGGATTGATCACGCGGTAGATCACTTCAAGTTTAGTTTGTGTCAAAATATATTGAACTTGTAAAACAAATTCAAATGGATACTTTTCAAGTGTCTGTTCATTAGAGTGTAATTCAAAACAAACTTCAGTTGGAGCTTGATGTAAGACCTCAAAATCCATGTCACGTGCAAAACCGTGTTGTGTCAAGTGATAACTTGTTCCATCGACTTGATATGTATCATCTTTTAAACGCCCTTCGATCGGGAAAAGAACAGCTGAGTGTCGTTTCCAATACTTACTATCGCCACTCCACATATATTCGGATCCATTTTCTTTAGAGATCAAACTAGCTAATTCAGCTCCGTGTTCATTGATCACAACGCGTAATTTTTCATTTTCAAGCATAACTGCCATTATAATATCACCTCAACTTCATTATAGCACACAAAAAAAGCGTATCTGGGTAACTATAGTCCCCAAATACGCTTTTATTTATTTTGTTTTTGTTGTCGGTGCTTGTAACCTAGACCAAATGGCACCATATTTTCAGTCCCACTTTTGATCCGTTCGATGTTACCGTAGTGGCGAACAAAGACAAAAATCGTTAAAGCGATCGCAACGACTGAAAGTAGTGCATCTTTAAAGAAAAAAGATACGATCGTGATCAGTAAAAAACCCAGCATGCTAGCAACACTGACCATACTGGAGATGTAAAGTGTCACTAAAAAGATCACCCAAGCAATAACAAAGAATAATGGATTAT
>NZ_CAQLEL010000055.1:0-8688 GCF_948826705.1 uncultured Ligilactobacillus sp. | reverse complement strand
TGGAAAAAATTATGAAAAAAAACTATATGAACCTAAAGACCAGGCATATTTGAAACTAGATGGTAATTATTTGCCTGTGATCGGTGTAATGGGAGACAACTATCACTCAGATCTAGATGATCAGATATTTATTGCAGCTTCGACCCAAAAATTGACGACAGCTCAGACAAATGATTATCGAATCGTTTTGGATAGTTTGACCCCGATCGATGCTAAAGCTTTAAAAAAAGACCTAGGCTTACTATCAGCTACCAGATTAGTCAAAAAAAATTTCATCATTTCTGATGAATCGTGGTTAGCCTCACATTGGGTACAAGTTCTGGGATTATTTGCGGCAGCAGTCGGCTTTCTAGCGCAAATGGCTGTTTGGTTGATATCATCACGGCGTCGCTATAACGAAGCTGTATTTTTGCAAGCTAATCCTGCTAAATTTGCTTTTGAAGAATGGCGCACATATTCGATCTGGGTAGGTCTAGGTACGATCATTGGGGGCATGGCAGGGATGTTTATCTTCCAAATGACGACGTATACTTCTCTATTACTGACGATGGGGTCGATCTATTTGGGAAGTAGTCTATTATTTTACCTATTGATCAATTCAAGGTTGAAAAAAGAGTGAGTATTTAATGCAAAAATAAGTTATAGATAACGAAATGTCAAAGAGAATATGAAAGTAAAAGCTATGTTATATAGTAGGAGAGGTTTTTTTAAGAAGTGAAGTTACCAGAAGATTTTAAGAAAAAATATCAAGCTCTGTTGGGTGCTCAAGCCCCAGCATTCTTTGAAAGTTTATCTGGCGAGGTGCAAAAGGGGTTTCGACTTAATCCATTAAAAGATAACTATAAAAAAGTTGCTAATCCACTGGATGAATCGGTTGAATATGTTGCAACTGGTTATGTAGGAGAAATTAGTGGAAAGACGTTGGAACATCAAGCAGGGTATATATACAGTCAAGATCTAAGCGCAATGTATGTCGGTGAAGTGGTCGAAGCTAAACCAGGCGAAAAGATCCTGGATCTTTGTGCTGCACCCGGGGGAAAATCGACGCAGATCATTGAAAAGATGGCAAATCAAGGCCTATTAGTTTCAAATGAGATCAATAAAAAACGGGCTTTGGTCTTAGCTGAGAATATGGAACGGACCGGGGCACGAAATTCGATCGTCTTAAATGAAGATCCAGCCACATTGGCTCAAAACTTTAAGTCTTATTTTGATAAGATCGTAGTTGATGCGCCTTGCTCAGGTGAAGGAATGTTTCGTAAAGACCCACATGCGATCACATATTGGCATGCCAATTATCCAGCGCAATGTGCTAAGCGGCAACGTGAGATCTTAGATGAAGCGGTAAAAATGTTAGCTGTCGGTGGTGAATTGATCTACTCGACTTGTACATTTGCTCCTGAAGAAGACGAACAGATCATCAGCTGGTTATTACAAGAATATCCTTACTTTGAGATCGTCCCTTTACAAAAGTATACTGGCATGGACAGTGGAGTCCCAGCTTGGGGCAATGATGAGCCCGCACTAACTGGGACGGTTCGCTTGATGCCACATCACTTTAAAGGTGAGGGGCATTTTATCGCTAAATTACGTGATACGCGACCAGCGCAAGTTGTAAAAGCTAAGAAAAACAAGCATAAAAAGCAAAATAAAGCAGGTTTGACTCAAGAGCAAATTGCTTTATGGAAAGAATTTTCAGCTAACTTCTTAAAGCAAGATCTCTTCAAAGTAACTGAATTGCAATGCTACGGCGACCATCTTTATTATTACAATAAAAATTGGCCTGATATTTCACGCTTAAAGTTCATGCGTCCGGGCTTATTGCTTGGTGTCTTTAAGAAAAAGCGCTTTGAGCCTAGCTATACACTAGCTTTGTCTTTAAGCGCAACTGAGACAGAGCAAAAACTAGCGTTGACCCAAGAACAATGGCAACAATATGTTACAGGTAACACAGTGACTGTGGCCACGTCGCATAAGAATGGGTGGTATTTATTGATCTGTGATGATAAACCCTTTGCCTTTGGCAAGGTCGTCAATGGTACGGTCAAAAATTTCTTCCCTAAGGGCTTACGTTTTAGTTTTGAATAAGACAATGCAGTCAGTGCTATATAAATAATGAGGGACCTATCATGATGCGTTTGCATCGTGATAGGTCCCTCATTTTGCTAGTTTAGATATTTTTCTTTGAGGCGTTTTACGACTTCAGCGGTAAACTCAGCATCGAATTTTTGACTGATAAAATAACCTACAAAATAAGGTGATACGATAAAACGCGGAACTATTTTACAGTAGAGTTTATCGGCTAATTTATAAAAGAAGAGATTGTAAGCTTCGCAGTGTCCATCATTAAATTCAGCGAGTAAATATGAAACGACTTCTTTGATATAGTCAGCCGCAGGTGCGATACTTTGTTCATCAAAGCTGATGTTAAATTCCAAGAAGCCCATGATGGGGTGATCGGAGATATTGAGCGTTGCCGAAGCTTTAGTTGCGACCGTTTCACCACCAAAGTAAGCTGGAGCGATCTCACGGTAGCCATCGGCCTCTAAAAGCCCAACGATCTGCATGTGCGGGTGTGAAAGTGAACCACCTGAAAGTTTGCCATAGTTTTTATACAGTAAAACACTTTTATATTTAGGATCATTATAAAATACTTTCCACTGTTTGATCGCATAAGCTAGAATATTTTGCCATTCTTCAGGTTCATAATTAGAGATGTTGCCATCGTGTTTAGCAGATTCGATCAAAACGAACTGATCGGTCTTTTCGAGTGTAGGATACTTATTTTTTAAAAAGATCATCTCACCTTGTTGGTCGTAAATATCAGTTAAATGTTTAACGTCACAAAAAGGACAACTGGGCTCAGTTGCTTTTGATATCCGCTTTTGTTTACCGATACTACGATTGAATGTCAAAAGACTATTTGTTTCCATAAAATATTCACCTGATCCTTACTTACTCATAGGCTAAATTATAACATAACTTAAAAAAATTTAAATACGTGGGTAAGCGATAAAAGTTGACTTAATTGTGTAAAACTTAAAAAATAATTGTATTTTTTTGTAAAACGTTGTAACATAATTGTAATAATTTAATTAGAGGTGCGATATGAAATATAAAACCAAAGTTATACTCTGTGTTGGAATTGCAATGTCAGCTCTTATTTGTGGTGCTTATTTCATCTACCAACAGCGGACTCATTTCAATGAAAATGTTACGATCAATGGGATCAATGTTGGTGGCTTAAACGCTAAAGAAGCACAAGAAAAGCTAACTGCAGCTAAAGTTGAAAAGAAAGTCTATCTCAACAAGCAATTGCTCTATACGGCAGAGCCGACGGAATCAGAGTTTAGCTCGAAAGATCTAGCAAAATTTGAAGCTACATTGAAAAAACAAGCCACGATTTTACCAAATGATAAAAAGGTCAACTATACTTTGACTCCAGCTAATGTTGATGGCAAAAAGGTGGCTTCGCTAAAATCAAATGTAGAAGCAAAACTAAATGAGGCTGATCAGTCACGAAAAGCACCAGTTGATGCCTATGCGATCTTAGAAGGAGATAAAGTCAAGGTCGTCAAAGAACAAGCGGGAAACAAATACGATGTTTCAGCGATCTTAAAAGAGTTCAGCCAAAAAGAAGGTAATAAAGATATCTATCTGACAGCTAAGTACTTAAAGCCAGTCAAAGCAAATAGTGCAACTGTTAAGCAAGAGGAAAAGAAACTCAAAGAATTGACCGGTAAAAAGATCACATACACTGTACAAAAAACAGAATATGAATTAACGACGGCAGATATTCTAACATCAGCTCGATATCAAGCGGGAAAATATCAGTTCGACACGCAAGCGTTAAAGAATAAAGTGGTCGAGATCAATCAAAAACAAGCAACTTTAAATAAGAGCTTGGCCTTTAAGACAAGTGAAGGAAATGAGATAAGTGTTCCGGCTGGTACCTATGGCTGGGCGATCAGTGCTAATAAAGCTGAAAAGACTTTGACAAAAGCTTTGGAAAATGGTGAAACAAAAGTTGATGCCAAGAGTGATATCTATGGTGAAGGTTATGACACACGCGGAACTGGCTATGACACAACAACTAATGGTGGGATCGGTAACACCTATGTTGAAGTTTCGATCGAAAAGCAACATTTGTGGGCTTATCGTGATGGTCAACAAGTCGCTTCCATCGATGTGGTGACGGGGACTCAAAGTACGCATAATGATACACCTAAGGGAGTCTTTTATGTTATGTATAAACAAACAAAAACGACCTTACGGGGATCAAGAGCTGATGGATCAGCTTATGCTAGCCCAGTAGAATATTGGGTACCATTTACTTTAGATGGTTGTGGTTTCCATGATGCAGACTGGCGAAAAAATTGGTCAAACACAGCTTATCTTAAAGAAGGCTCTTTAGGATGTGTCAATATGAGACCAAGTGAAGCAGCTAATGTTTTCAACAATTTGAGTCAAAGTGAACCAGTTATCATATACTAAAAAATAAAGCGTGAGACGATGCCGATCAGCGCTATATAAATAACAAGGCCCCCTACGATGCATTTTCATCGTGGGGGCCTTGTTTGGCTATAAAAGACCAATAGAAGACCAATAGAAGACTCTATCTGGTTACGAGTGTTTTTGGTACCAAGCTAGTGATCGGAGTGCTTGCGCCATGTTTGTCTGTTGTGCTTCAAGTAAGTTTACTCGAGCAAAGATCGCATGTTTAGCTAATTTGATCTCGCGGGCTAGACCAAGATCAGCTGATTTAGGTTCAAAGAAAGTGTTGAAATCGGCATAGAGTTCGGGTGAACTGAGCGTTTTGCCGATCACGGTGATATAGGCAGTAAATTCCATGTCTCCACCTACAGTTTCCTCTAACCAAGTCCAATTTTGTTTGAGCCAATTCCAAGCAAGTTTTTGCCCGACCGGATTAGCTAAGATCTCTTCTAGCCAAGCTCTGAGATCTTGGGGCTTGATGACTGCTGGATCTTTGAAATTAGCTAATAATTCGGTCAATTGCGCTACTTTAGGAGAACTAGTCAAAGCTTGTCTGAGATCTACCTTATAGCTGGGATCGACACTTTGCTGGTATTCCCTGAAAAATTCAATGAAACAAGCAGCTGAATTGTGATTTACCAACATATTTTTAAGCACAACTCCTCGGATATTGGCTGGTAGTTTAGCCCAGTCGGTCTTAGTTGGAGGAAAATATAATTGTTCATCTATAACATGCTTGACTTTAGCGTAAAGTTCAGCCTTTAAAAGTAGTGGTTGCAACAGCTCTTGGTCTAGCCGAGAAAAACCAGCCGGATCTTGGTTAAGACTTGTCTTTAAAACACTTGTAAAACTGACCACTAAAGTGCACAGATCATTATGCGCAGTACTGTCAGAGGCAACAAAGGGCTTTAAGAGGTCTAATAATTGCAGTAAAGCTCGAGTAACTAATTGGCTATGATCATTTTTGAAGTTAGCCGCTAATTCAAGGACTTGAGGCAATGAAACAACTTGAGCTTGAGCTAATAAAACTAGATCTTGCAGTAAACTAAAACGTGTGAGCGCATCTGTTTGGGATGATTTTTTTAGGAGATCAAGTAATAGCTCAGGACTGTAATCAACGATAAAATGGGCGTTATTGTGCACATTTAATTGTAAAGCAGCCCCATGTTTTTGTCTGAGACTAGTATAGTCTTTGATGATCAAGCGTCTTTGAGTCATTAAAGCTGGTAATTCAGGGTAATTACTCATCAAGGGGATCGGCCATAGCTGGCTAGATGCCATACTAGGGTCAGTAAAGAATTGCCGCTGTTCGAGCAAAAGATCATTGCCTATTTTCTTAACACTAATTACGGGATAACCAGGGCAATTGAGCCAAGTATCCATTATTTTTGGAAGATCAAGCTCTGTTGTTTGCGTTAAAGCTTGCCAAAGATCAGCCCCAGTAGCGTTACTATAGGCATGGCTGGCAAAATAGTGTTTTAAACCAAGGCGTAAGGCAGTATCACCGATCAAGGCGCGGACCATAACGAGCATGCGGGCTCCTTTAGCATAAACGATCGCACTATCAAAGAGTGCATCGATCTCAGCTGGATCTTCGACTGGCGTATAGATGGATTGGACTCCAGCTAAAGCATCACGATTTAAAGCTAGTGGGACTTCAGTACTTTGAAAAGTTTGCCAGATCTTCCAGTTTGGCTCTAGCGCATCGATACAAACATATTCCATCATATTGGCAAAACTTTCATTTAACCATAGATCATCCCACCATTTCATCGTTACTAGATCGCCAAACCATTGATGTGCTAATTCATGTGCGATCACAGTTGCGATCTTTTGTTTGGTCTCTAAAGTCGTATTGTCAGGATCTAGTAAGAGATAGGCTTCCCGATAAGTAATGATCCCCCAATTTTCCATCGCACCGGCTGAAAAATCTGGTAAAGCTACTTGCCAAGAATGTGGGAGTGGATAGGGCGTTTGGTAGTAGTCTTCAAAGAAATCAAGGGCACGTTTGGCGATATCTAAAGCAAAATCTAACTCTTTTAGTTGATGAGCTTTAGTTGAAAACACACCTACCTTGATCCCAGAAGCAGTCATGGTGGTTTTACTTTGTAGTTCTCCTAAAACAAAGCAGACAAGATAAGTTGACATTTTAGGGGTCGTTTCAAAATAATGGACACCAGCGATAACACTTTTTTCCGGCATATTGCTTAAAACTTGTTCACCTGGCTGTTCATCGAATTTTACAGCAAGGTCAAAAGTCGCTTTGGCATCAGGTTCATCGACACAGACAAAAGCTTCTCGGGCTGCATCAGTTTCAAATTGGGTCCCGATCAATTGCTTTTTTTGCCCTTCTAGCTCGTAGTAAGAAGGGTAGATCCCCATCATTGTATCAGTCAAATTTGCAGTATATGTAATTTCTAAAGTAACTTTTCCAGTAAAACCAAGCTCTAAGTAAAGAGCATCTTTTGTGTCATCAAGTTTAAAAGCGTGGGACTGCCCATTGACCAAGACTTCATTGATCTGGAGCTTTTTTTGATGGAGCCAAACAGTCTCAGTTAAAGCAAGACCAGTGATCGTCGTTTTACCAAAGAAATGTTTTTGTTGGCGATCCAAGTCAAAATAAAGATCGTAGTGTTCTGGCTTGAATGTTGTTGCAAAATGCATAATATCACCTTCTAAATATAAGTTAGTGCCAATTATATTCTTTTTTTCTTAAAAATACTACCTGAATAAACAAAGAGCACTAAACACTAATCATTAGTTGTTTTGGTGCTCTTTATTTATATATGTGATTAATCAACATTAATCATAATTTACCCAAAAAGTCAGTCACGAATCAGTCAGAAATTTACAAAGCTGGTAAACTTGTCTGGTGTTGCTATTCGTTGCTCATCTGTGATAGCTGTGTAAATCTGCAATGTTGTTTGAATATTACTATGTCCTAGCTGAGCTTGAAGTTCTTTTGGATTTATACCACTTTGAATAGCTAAGGTGGCATATGTGTGTCTGAAGCCATGTGGTGAGATCGGGTGAAGATCAATTTTCTTTCTGACTTCATTGATCCAATATCTAGGAACAATGCCTGAAATAAAAGAATTGTTTGAATTAGCAAAAACAAGTTGCTGAGGACTATTTGCATTAAAACCGATCTCAAGTAATTTTATCCGTTGAATCTTTTGCCATTGCTGTAAGATAAAAAGTGTTTTTTTATCAATATATACAGTCCTCTTGCTTGCTTGAGTTTTAGGTTCTGAGATAGTTGCCTTACCTTTTTTTGCATACGTTACTGTTTTATTTATGGCAATTGATTCTGAAGCAAGATCAACGTCATCCCAAGTCAAAGCGAAAGCTTCTCCAATTCGCATACCACTAAATGCTAGTAAGCGAAATAACGTATAAATTTTTGGTGGACACATTTTTTGAGCAGTATCCAAAAAAAGTTCCAACTCGTCACGAGTATAAAATTTGGGGGGCTTTGGTGCTTTTTTTATCTTAGGTATAATTACCTTGTCGAAAGGATTTTTGTTGATGTAGTCCATTGATATTGCAAATTCAAAAATTCGTGAAGCTTGGATCGCATAATTTTTTATAGCGGTTAAATTATTTTGTGCAAGGTCATTGACCATTGTTTGACATTGACGCGCTGTGATTTTTTGGATAGGGGTATTGCCCAGAGCTGGCAATATATGCGTTCTAAAATGACTTTCCACACACATCAAGGTGTGTTCACGGACAGTTAGCTTATAAGTATCCAACCAATGCTCATACACGTCTGAGAACGTTAGATCAGTCTTTTCCAAAAAATTGCCACTTGCGATCTCTGCTGAAAGTTTATCAGCTGCCATTTTTGCTTCACGTTTTGTCTTAAAGCCTCTGACTGTTTTCGTGATACGTTTTCCATTTGCGTCTTTACCAACGTAGAGCTGAATGCGGTAGAAGTCGCCTTTCTTTGTTTTATATTTGCTAATTGATGCCATTTTTATCTTCTGCTATATAAAACGTGAACAAACGTAATCAAATATATCAAATGATTACATTTGAGAAAGAAATATAGCTTTTCCTTTCCTAATTTTATTTACTACCATCTTCATGACGCCACCCTTCAAATATAACCTGATTATTACATACACGGTTTCCATTGGCGTCTAGCCCATTGACACATTCTCCTTCTGTCACAAGATAATCCGCACCCCC
>NZ_CAQLEL010000054.1:0-3119 GCF_948826705.1 uncultured Ligilactobacillus sp. | reverse complement strand
TTATTGGTTGATCGACCGATATATTTTAAGTATTGTTCTTCTGTATAATATCTTCGATTAGTTGGAGTACGATAAGCTTTTAAAGTCCCATTATTATCCCAGCGTTGTAGGGTCAGAACGGTAACGCCCAATCTTTTAGCCATTTCTTTTGGTTTTAATATCGCCATAATATCTATCTCACATTTCATCTTTTTTGTAGATATTATATCGCGTTTGATTACATTTTAATATATTTTGATTAACAGTTATTTCCTCCCGTATATTCAGCAATGCTCGGCAGAGCAACAGCTGTAGGCCGTTCAAAGCCGGCCCACAAGACAAAGGCTGCTATCATAAATGAGATAACTGAAGCGGTGTAAAAAACAGCTGCGATCGAGCCAGTAAACAAAAAACTAGCCAGTTGGACCACTGCAACACAGGCAAAAGCCCCTGCATTGTGAGCTGACGACCAGATCGAATAGACGGTGCCCCGCCATTTTTTGCCCCACCATAGTTGAATGGTCCGTTGACAGGCAGCTGCCCCCATACCTTGAGCGATCGACATCACTAACATCAAAACCATCATCACGTATAAATTACGCGTTGCCCCAAGACCAATATTTAGTACGGCTGAAACGATCAGACCTGTTGCTAAATAGCGGATCGTGTTACTTTTATCACTTAAGGCTCCCATAAAGAGCTTAGAGATCCCGTAGCCATCCCAAAACAAGATAAGACTAAGCCGACCTCCGCTGTGGTAAAACCGTATTGGCGCATGATGTCATTTTGCTCGGTCGTAAAGATCAAACGAATAATATAATAGCCGATATAACCGATACAAAGTGCTACAATGACCCCTGTCTGATGCCAGCGATAACTGCGGGCGACTCTTTCAGGCGGAACTTTTTTGGTAGCATCTGGTGCTGGACGTAAAAATGATAACATATTGATCCCCCCTTGCTGTTATAACGTTTTAACAGCTTTAGCTTAGCACAATCTATACTTTTGTGTCAGCGTTTGCGATCGTGATTTTTATCACTATATTATTTATAAAAATAAAAATGCATCCAGCTAACTCTCAACTGGATGCTAAATACTTAGAGCTTTCATTTACAAAATGGTAAGATCAGCCTGATCCATCGCCTACTCAGTATCTTTTGCACGGCTTTAGCCAAGTTTTTAGCGGTAAAATTATAAGAAAAAATTAAGCTTTTAGCGTGCAGAGCTATCGTGTGACAACTTTAGAGGCAAACGTTACAATTATTTTAGATATTCAAAATGAAAGGGCTTATCATGTCATATATAACTCAAAAAAAGATCTCGCAAATATTTAGACAAGAAGTCATGCAAAAGGGCTTCAAACATGTCAGTGTGGCACAGATCATGCACCAAGCCCAGATCCGGCGTCAATCATTTTACGATAATTTTGACGATAAATACGACCTGCTATCTTGGACGATCCAAGCAACAATGGAAGATATCATCGACAGTAATCTCGATTATCTTCCATGGCAAGAGATCATTTCTTTAGTATTTTTTGAGCTTCAAGAAAACGCTAAATTTTACAAAAGTGTCCTTAAAAGCCAAATTGAAGTTGATGTTGTCCGAGAGATAGCTTGGCATATCCAGATCCTCTTGTTACACATCCTACGCAAAAAAGGCCTGATCAAAAATCACCAAGCCTATGATTTTGTGGAGACTTATTGTCTAGGTCTGACCTACACGATGACCAATAATCTCTTTTTGCCTGAACCAAAAGAATACGATGAACTCGCTCAAAAAGTTTGTAATGCGATCGAGTTTGCTTTTGGTAACTATTGATGCCACGCATATGTCTTGACGGGGGCTTTCAGTGCCTCTAGCCAAGGTTCGTGTAATTTCAATAATGTGACTGAAACTCCCGCAAGCCCATTGGCAGTAAAGAGATCGCCTACTTTGATAAAGGGCAAGTCTATCCCTTCTACTTGCAATAATTCGACCACATCAGCGGTAAAGATCAATTTTTCAAGTTCGGTCAATTTACCTAGCCCATTGATCAAGACGGCATAACGTTCTCGAGGATACCAGCGTTGATTCAACCGCAACTTATTGACCAACTCACGCGCGATCAATTCTGAGGTGCGCAGTCGCTCTTTACGATAACCGGGTTCACCATGGATCCCAACTCCATAATAGAGCTCATCTTTTTTTAGTGTAAATTCCTTTTTCAAGGTCACCTGAAATTCGGAACCATAAAAAGCGACTCCAAGCGTCGTCAAATTAGCCACGATCTGTTCTGAGGTTTGTTTTAAATGCGATAAATTCGCTCCTTGTTGCGCCAAATAGCCTAGGATCTTAGCAACTAAGACAGTCCCGGCTAGCCCACGGCGTTCTTTTTCTAATAACTCACTATCAACTGAAATATCATCATTAACGATACAACTAGCAACTTGCCAACCCTCTTTTTGCAAGCACACACTAGCCTGAGTGAAAATTTCTACATCAGTTGGAAAATTTTTGACAATAAAGAAAGCTTGTTTTTGCTTAGTCACTTGTTTAGTTACACGGATGATCTCCGCTACACTTGGTGGCTCAAACAGCGTCCCTGTGATCGAGGCACACAACATCCCTTCACCCACATAGCCCCAATCAGCCGGCTCATGACCAGCTCCACCTAAAGCGATCACAGGAATCGTCTTATCGGCAAAACTCTTAGCGATAAAACCTGTCGTTTGGGAAACAAGTTTTAAATCAGGCGCAACGAGTTGGACACCACGCCTAAGATCATTTAAGAGTTGCTCCTTTGAATTTAGTAATTCCATCTCATCACCTCGCCCCTTGATTCTAGCTTATCCCCAAAAACTTTGTCGGACACAACGTAAAATCTGTCCGTTACGATGTTTACGCTTACATTATATAATAGAGTTGTCATTAAAAGAAAGGATGGATGATAACATGAAAAAAATCATGAATGATCCGAGCAATGTCGTACCTGAGATGGTCGCAGGCCTAGTCTCAGCATATCCGACCTACCTAACGCAACTGCCAGAAACGACTGCTGTTGTGCGCGCTGATCGTACCTCTATGCAGGGAAAAGTTGGGCTCGTCAGCGGAGGCGGTAGCGGACATGAGCCGGCACATGCTGGATTCGTTGGTTCTGG